>CAXBPN010000140.1:0-6869 GCA_963977515.1 uncultured Flavobacteriales bacterium | reverse complement strand
CCATTACAATTACTACAATCAGAGCAATTAGCATCTCTAATGAAAGAGCTTCTTCAAGCGTCCCCAATGTTTCTTTAATTAATCCTGTTCTATCGTAAAAAGGAACAACAGTAACTCTTGAAATTGTTCCGTCTGCCAATGTTTTTGTTGGCATTCCTGCTTCAAACTCTTTTATTTTTGCCTTAACAGCCTCAATAACTTGTAACGGGTTTGCACCATAACGTGCAACTACAACTCCTCCAACGGCTTCTGCTCCTCCTTTATCTAGCCCTCCTCTTCTAGTAGCAGGTCCAAATGCTACTTTAGCAATATCTTTCACTCTAATAGGCACATTGTCATTCGAGATAATCACACTTTCTTCTAAATCACTAAGAGTTTCTATGTAACCCAACCCACGAATTAAATACTCTGCTTTGTTGTATTCAATGGTTCTTGCTCCAATATCCAGGTTACTCTTTTTAACTGCCATCATAATTTGAGCGACAGTTACATTGTGAGCTTTCATCGCATTAGGGTCAATATCAACTTGGTATTCTTTTACGTACCCACCAATTGGTGCGACTTCAGAAACTCCTTTTACAGCAGTTAAAGAATAACCAACCTGAAAATCTTGAATGGTTCTTAACTCTTGAGGATCCCAGCCCCCGGCAGGATTGCCATTTTTATCCCTACCTTCTAAGGTATACCAATAAACCTGACCAAGAGCTGTAGCATCTGGACCAAGTGCCGGAGACACATCTGAAGGCAAGAGATTACTAGGTAAGGAATTTAGTTTTTCCAAAACCCGTGTTCTACTCCAGTAAAACTCTATATCATCTTCAAAAATTAAATAGATACTAGATAATCCAAATATAGAATTACTACGAATAGTTTTAACGCCAGGAATTCCTAATAAAGCCGTGGTTAACGGGTAGCTAATTTGATCTTCTATATCTTGTGGTGATCGACCAGGCCATTCGACATAAACGATTTGTTGGTTTTCTCCAATATCAGGTATTGCATCAACCGGTACGGGATCTCTAGGGATAATAGAATCTCCCCAATTAAATGGAGCAGTTGAAATTCCCCACATTATTAGGGCTACAAGCAACAGTAGTGTAACAAGTTTATTCTCAAGAAAATATTTTATTGTTTTGTTTAACATTCTTTAATCATTTAATTTGTTTTGAACTTTATCAACATACGAAAATAGCGATATGTGTAAATACAATAAACTGACTTTAGTCAATTATTGGCATGCGTTTTTGCACACTTTTATGCAAAAAGTAACAAATTAAATATTATATTAAGAATGACTGAAAGAGAACAGGGATGTCTTTCTCATATAAAGGAGGCTGGTAATTTGGGTATAAATCAACGTTTTTATCCGTTAAAGGAATTGTAAATAGAATAGAAGCAACAGTAGTCATAATAAAATGATATTCTAAAACATCTTTAGAAACAGACAACTGAAAACTATCTTGAATACTTAAATCTATCGACTCAGTATCACAACATTTATTCTGAACATTACATTCATCTGTTTCTTCATGGGTTATTTCATCCTCCATTCCGCAACCAAAGTCATTCGCATCAACCAATAATGCGTGTTTAGCATCGTGCCCCCCACAAAAATGGGTCGCAAAACTTAAATGAGAAGAACTCACCAAGAAAAAAAGTGTCAATAATATAGATGTAATTTTTTTCATTTAATACTACAAACTTATGAATAATTTATATACACAAAACTGATAAATGTCATTTAGTTCATAAAATATGTTAAAAAAATAAGTCCTCTAGCAGAAATAAAATTCATTAGCAAGCATTGAATTTAGTATTTATTTACAAAGTTGTTAAAATATCTTCTTCCAAAAAGTTCGATAATTCGAAGTTTTGAACCCGTTTTACAAGTTTGCTACATGTGTACAAATCTCTGGATTCCGAACTATTGTAATATCATTATTTTAAATAGGAATTATTTTGCTCATAATTTTAATTTTTTAGTTACTTAAAATTACAAAAAAAAGCCTCACTTCCGATAGCTATCAGGAGTGAGGCTCTATTAAATAAAAACTAAACTATCTGCTATTGTTTGATAATCTTGTAAGTTGTATTGGTGTTATTTTCTTGTATGATTAAGAAGTAAACTCCTTTACTTTCGTTAGTTAAATCAACTTCAATGTTGTTTGTTGTTACATTGTTTGCTTGTTCAACCAGTCGCCCTTCAAGGGTTGTTATGGTATAACTAACAGCTTCTTTTGTATTCGCTAAGCGAACCGTAAATAATCCACTTGTTGGGTTAGGATAGATAGAAACTACATTAGTTGTTACTTCTTTTATTCCTACTCCAGTAATGTTTTCACAAATTGACGTATCAGAACATGAACCTACAGTCACGACTACAGCATAATTACCATTTACAGTTGCTGTAAAGCTTTGATTTGTTTCTGTTGCTATTGGTGCATTTGCATTATCACAATCTAACCATTGGTAACTTGCTCCTGTTTGGTTAGCTGTTAACACATTACCAGAAATGGCAACAGTATTATCTAGTGAATCAATAGTTAAATTAACTGTAATTACACTATCACATCCTGAAATATTTGGAATAGTATCCATATATATTCCACTTGCATCCCAAACATAATTTCCGCTTGGCGATGTGTAAGTATTACATGCTGTTGGTGAGATAGAATTAGCTGTAGCTTGACCTATATTAATAGTAATAGTTTGAGACATTTCTAAATTACACGATGAGCAAACAGCAGACCCTAAAGACCAAACGGTATTAGGATCCATATTTTGTAATGTTCCATCATTACCATTAGGACTCAAATCAGTTAATGTAGAGCTTCCAGCTCCATCTTCAAATTGATAGTAAGCTGCTAAACCAGTTTCAGTACCTGACAAACAATTACTCATATCAGCTTGAAGCTCCCCTTGGGTTTTGGCAACTGACCAAACTCTAACTTCATCGATATTCCCAGGAAAAACGCTACCTGTACCACCTGCCCAACTACCTATAGTTAAATTTTGTAATGATGATGAAAAATTAATAGAAGGATC
Organism: uncultured Flavobacteriales bacterium; assembly: GCA_963977515.1. Taxonomy (GTDB): domain Bacteria; phylum Bacteroidota; class Bacteroidia; order Flavobacteriales_E; family Vicingaceae; genus Vicingus. Next base: position 3,824 of record CAXBPN010000140.1, on the reverse strand, counting down.
ATTTTTTGTTTCAATTAAGTTTCCATCAACATAAATTTTCATAACAGCACCATCATAAGTTGCAGCTACGTGTTGCCAAGTGTTCAGAGCTAATGGAGTTGTTGTTGTTGTTAATTCATTCCAATTTCCATTCCCTAAATTAAAATTAATTTTTCCTCCATCACCACAACGTATCATATAACCATAATCAGTTCCTGGACCATTATTTTCTTTATTTATAATGTGCCCTTGATTAACACTTTTCCATGCTGTTGGATATATCCATGCTTCTAATGTTATTTGATTGCCACTAAGCTGAACACTACCTGCATTACCACAATCAACTTTCTGATTTGAAACATTCATTCCATCAAAAAATATACCAGTAGTATTAGTTGGGCGGTCTCCATAAACATTATAAGTAGTTGGAGCTGAAATAGTATCTGTTGTAAAAGAAATAGCTGAACCATTTCCAACAAAAGGCCCATCAATTATTGAATCATTGGTATTGTTTCTTAAATAGTAATTTACGCCATTTTGAGAAGACCCTAAATCAATAATAGCTGTTCCTTCTGTTCCGCAAATAAAAGGATTTAAGCTACTAACTGTTTGATCGGAAACAGGCTCAATTGTTAAATTAATAGTGATAATACTATCACAACCTGTTGAATTAGTTAATACACTAGTAAATATACCACTTGAGGTATAATACTGACCTGTTGGAGAAGTATAACTACAAACTGCTGTTGGAGAAATTGTTGATGTAGAAGGAGTACATTGTCTATAAAAATTAAAATCTCCATCATTATCCCCAGCCATTAAATCCAAATCTCCATCATCATCTATATCTACAAAAGTAGGTTTAGATTGTCCAGAGCTATAATAGCTACTGCCACCTACAAAAGTTAAACCAAAAGGATTTGTTTGTGGTGCAGCAAAAGCAGGAACAGATGATGTTCCTGTGTTTTCAAAATAATAAAAATTACCATCACCATCTCCTGATAAAAGGTCAAAATCTCCATCCCCATCAATATCAATTAATGTTGGAGCCGACCTATCTATACTAGTAATTCCAAAAGGATTTGTTTGTGGTGCAGCAAAAGCAGGAACAGATGATGTTCCTGTGTTTTCAAAATAATAAAATTCTCCATAATAATCGCCCGTTAACAAATCAAGATCACCATCATTATCTAAATCAGCAAATGAAGGTGTTGTTGAATAGCCACTAGGCGTATCTGTTAATCCAAAAGGATTTGTTTGAGGTGCTCCAAAAGCAGGTGCAGTTGGAGTTCCTGTATTTTCTATAAAATAAAAATGAGGAGCATAATAATTTCCGTAAACTATATCCATATCTCCATCAGTATCAATATCAACAAAGGTTGGAGCTAACTCACCATATGTGTTAGGACTAGTAATCCCAAATGGATTGCTTACAGGTGCTGCAAAAATTGGATTAGATGCTGTACCTACATTTTCGAAATATTGAAATTGATACTCATTAGTATAGGTTGTGTAATTATAAACCCCATAATCACTTCCTGCCAACATATCATAATCCCCATCCCCATCCAAATCAGCAAAAGTTGGTGCAGACTCACTATAAACATTTGCCAAGCTAAAAGGGTTAATTTCTTTTACAGAAAATGATTGTGCTTGCAAATCTTGAGGTACAAAAGCTAACATTCCAATTGCTACACTAGCAGCAACTGTTGTCATTTTTATACTCATTTTTAAAACAGTCAATTTTTCAAAAAGCCTTGCAATATGACTTTGTAAAATTTGTTGACGACGTTCATTTTTATTTGCATTCCGCAAATTAGTCAACTTTCTACGATACTTATTGTAAGTTCGTAGCAGATTATTAAATCGGTAAATGTTTCTTTTCATATCTTTTTAGTTACGATTATCCGACTAAGTTAAAAAAATTATGTTTTACAACATATTAATTTGTTATTTATATACTACTTTTTTTCCTTGAACCATCACAACTAGAATTTATATCTATCGTTACATGTTTACTCTAACTAAAAAAACTGAACAAAAAACTATTCTTAACCTTCTTTTTTAGCCCAAAAGGTTGTTGATGGTGTAGCCAAGGAATATTTATGAATATCATCTGAGGTATTTAAAATATTTGGACGAGTAGAGTTTTCTAGGATGGTAACTTCATAAATTTCATCCACACTTGTTTCATAAATAATTTCTCCCACTTGAGCTTGAGTGGGCATATGAATAATTTTAATTCCAGCAAAATTAGCTTTATCAGAAAAACTTAGTTTGGCAAATGTGCTTGAGTTTTTTCTTAGCTTAGAAAATCCAATAAAAGCATAATCTCCATGGAACGATAACCCTCTACAAAAACCATCAAATTTTTTAATAATCTCATAGGTTTTAGTATCCAGGTTTACTTTTACAAATTCGCCGCTTGCTGACATTAAAAGGTACAAATCATTATTATACATATTTGGTGAATGCGGCATTGACAATCCTTCTAATAGTATTTCATTTTTTTCAACATCCATTAAAACACCACCATCTACAATACAATTTCTCCATCCTTGGGGAGTGTTCGTTTTCCCTAAAGCTGTTACATATTTAGGTTTCCCATTTAACATTACCATCCCATTTAAATGACAAAAATCTCCTGGTTTAAAATCTTGAATAAAGGGAGGTTTCCAAAAGGGTGAAAAATTATATTCTCCATCCACTTTGCAAATGCATGAAAAAGATGTGTTAATAGCATAAATTCCATCATCCCCGAAATCAATATCATGCATATCAACTAAACCCGTGTAATATGTTGTTCTCGGAAGCCAAAGACTATCATACACATTCTTTTTATTTGGATAATGTTCAGCCAGCTCCCTTGAATTTTGAAAAATTATAACTTCATCGTACAAACTCATAGCCATTTTATTTCCTTTAATAGCAATTCCCATTGGCTTACGAAATGCTCGTGGAAGCGTTATTAACCTTTCACTATCTTCACTTGGACTAATAAATACTACTTTACCTGCTTGATATGTTGATAAGGCAATAGAACACTTAAGTTTATTTAATAATTCTGGAACTTGAGCACTAAATCGAGCTGAAAATGGAGTAAGTTGATTTGAATTCATCTTGTTTTATATTTAATTACACCACAAAGTTCACAATTTTATTCGGCACAACAATTACCTTTTTAGGAGCTTTACCATCTAAGTATTTTGTGGTTTGTGCATTTGCCATTACCGCTGCTTCCACATCGTCTTTACTTAGGTTGGCTGGCAACTCTAACATAAAACGCATTTTACCATTAAACGATACAGGGTATTTATGATTGCTTTCTACTAAATATTCTTCATTGTGCTTAGGGAAAACTGCCGTTGAAATACTTTCTGTATTCCCCAATTTAACCCACAATTCTTCTGCAATGTGCGGTGCATAAGGCGAAAGAATAATACACAAATCGCTAATGATTTCACGTTTGTTACATTTTAAAGCCGTTAACTCATTTACACAAATCATAAAAGTAGAAACTGGTGTATTAAACGAAAAACGCTCTATATCTTCTTTTACTTTTTTAATGGTTTTGTGTAAGCTTTTTAACTCTTCTTTTGTTGGTGCTTCTTCACTAATGTTAAAGCCATTATCATCGTGAACCAAACGCCATAGTTTTTTTAAGAAACCATTTACACCTGTAATTCCTTGCGTATCCCATGGTTTGGCTTGCTCTAATGGGCCTAGAAACATTTCGTAACAACGTAAAGTATCTGCTCCGTATTTTTCTACTAATTCATCAGGAGTTTGTACATTGTATTTCGATTTAGACATTTTATCGACTTCTCTTCCTACAATATAATCTC
>CAXBPN010000139.1:0-6917 GCA_963977515.1 uncultured Flavobacteriales bacterium | reverse complement strand
TTTAAATTGTATTGTTTAACTGATTTGTTGCTTTTTGCCCTTGCAACGGTCTTATTTTGTTATTACTTATTTTTGCTTCTTCTGAAGAGAAAAATTCTATATTTATAACGTCATCTTTTTCTAATAAGTTTTCATTATAGATGGCTGTTTTGTAAGTTTCGCCTGTATTCTCATCCAGAATAAGAGCAATTTCTTGATTACCAATAGATACTATTCCTTTGACTTGAGCTGTATGAATATTTTGAGATTTAACGGTAAAAAACATAAATACCGGACATAGAATAAATAAAGATTTAAAGTTCATTTTTTAAAATTGTAATAATTAATATTTCACCGACTATAGAATTAAATTTGTCTAGAATAATTTCATTTTAATCGAACACAAATGAAAAAAAAAATTGAAAAAATCAACTATAGGATTAAATTTTAATGAATTAACTTAAAGATTACGAATTATTACCCTAGAAATTAAGTATATATACTTATGGATTTTCTGAAAAATCAAATTCTAATTGCCCTAAAAATTGGTCGTTATTTTCATGCTCAAAGTTTGAAATTTGTAGCCCCAACAAACGAATTCCTTTTTCAATTTCAGGAATTAAATGAATCAAGTCAGCGCTCATTTCTTTTATCTTTTCAAGAGGAATAGGCTCAGGTAAAGTTTTACTTCGGGTGATCTGTTTAAAATCGGCATATTTTGCTTTTAGTGTTAAACTTTTTCCGGTTACATCTTTAGCTTTTAAGCGCTTAATTAAAATGTCAGCTACTTCGTTAATTCGTTCAATTAAAACAGATTCAGTACTTATATCTTTACTATAAGTTCGTTCGGCAGCTATCGATTTTCTAATTCTGTTTGGATTTACCAATCGGTTGTCAATTCCTCTAGAAACATTGTAATAATATTTTCCTGATTTACCAAACCAACGTTCTAAATCATATAAACTTTTGCTTTTTAAATCAGCACCCTTAAAAATACCGTGTTTATGCATTTTTTGAGCCGTTACTTTTCCAACACCAAAAAACTTTTCAATTTTTAGTTCTTGAACAAAAGAGGGAGCCATTTTAGGTGTAATCACATAAAATCCATCAGGCTTGTTAAAATCAGAAGCAATTTTGGCTAAAAATTTATTGTATGAAATGCCTGCAGAAGCTGTTAATCCTGTTTTTGCTTTTATTTGTTCTTTAATTTCTTGAGCAACATCCATTGCAAACTTTAAGTCCATTTTGTTTTCAGTTACATCTAAATAAGCTTCATCTAATGATAGTGGTTCTATTAAGTCGGTATATTCAGCAAATACTTCATGTATCTGTCGTGAGGCTTCTTTATATGCGTCGAAGCGAGGTTTTACAAAAATAATATGAGGACACTTTTTGTAAGCAGTAATCGAGGGCATTGCAGAACGAACACCATATTTACGTGCCTCATAACTTGCAGCAGCAACTACACCTCGCTCTTTTGAACCTCCAACAGCAATAGGTTTTCCAACCAAATCAGGATTGTCTCGTTGCTCTACAGAAGCATAAAAAGCATCCATATCAATGTGCAATATTTTACGGATTGTATCAGGCATCATAATGAAATATAAATTTACCCTTTTCCTTTATATGAATAATGCTTTGTCAAGCAAACTATTTGTTAACATTGGTTAAATCAAAACAATAAATTTAACTTCGCCTTTTAATAATGATTAACTATAAAAAAATAAAAATGAAGAAGTTGATAATAGTACTATTATCAACCCTAATTTTTGTTATGATTTTTCTATCCAATCAAACTTTACAAATTTTATTTAACGATAAAATATGGGCACATAAGATTAATAATATAGAGCGATTTGATGAGGCTAGTATTAAGTTTTATGGAATTGAATTTGATTTAATGTTTTATCCCGACAGTAATCATTTTGATATTAATCACCCTCCAGACAGTTCTTTTAATTTATCATTAGCAACATATTTTCAAAAACAAATTAATAATACTGATTATCATTATTGGATAGATTTTAAAAACCTAAATCAACTTAATTACTTAAAAGCAAGTTATGTTTTAGATTCTTTAGTTAGTGTTTATAAGTTGAATCCTGATAAAATAATTATTGAAGCAATTAACCCCCATCTTTTATCTCCATTTCAACAAAAGGGTTATAGAACATCTTACTATGTTCCTATCGATTTACATAAAATGAGTGAACAAAAACGAACAGAGCAGATTGAACAAATTAATGCTAATCTAGCTTTAAACAAGGATATGTACATTTCATTTGAGTACAAAGATTATCCGATTTTACAAAAATCATTTCCCGATGTAAAAAAATTATGCTGGTTTACTCTTTATGGATCAATGAATAAGGTAAGTGCTAGGCTGTTAGTCTATGAAATTTTATTGAATCCTAAAGTTGAAGTATTACTTATTCCGTTTCATGGAAAAAACAAAAAGCCATGAAATCAATAAAAAATATTTTTAAGGAATTTCAATGCATTTATCCTATATATCTTTTATTGTTAGTATTTGTTCCCATTCTAGTAGGATGTATTATCGACTACACCTTGTTTGATACTAGAATTATTATAATTAATCTCGTTTGGCTTTCTATCTTAATCATCCCCTATTTGATTTTCAATCAAAAATGGATATATCATTTAATTTGCAGTATTTATTTTTGTGTTGGAGTTATAGAATTAACTCATTGGATACTTTTAAAAGGACCTATAACGCTTACCAGTTTTTTAGTTATTTCAAACACCAATCTTAATGAATCAATTGAGTTTTTTGACCTAAAGGCGACTTATGAAATATTACTACTAATCCCTTATTTTTATTTATTCATTCTTGCTTTAAAAAATCCGCCAAAAAAAGGTTTAGGTAAATATAAACCATTTATTATATGGGTAATTATTGGTGTTTCAGCAATCTTTATTTTAGAAAATGCATATCATAAAAGATTTTTAAGAAAGGGATCACCTCAGATGGTAAAAGTCATGGTTTCATTTATAGATAAAATGAGTTTATATCAAGAAGCTATGCAAGAAATATTACCTAAAAAGGTAAGTGCGACAGCTAGTTTTAAGACGCCTAAACAAACCGTTGTTTTAATCTTAGGAGAATCGTGTAATAGAAAACACATGTCGCTTTATGCAAATTATTTCAGAAAAACCAATCCAAAATTAGAACAAAGAAAAGATATTACCGTTTTTAATAATGTCGTTTCGCCATATTCTAACACCCTAAACTCAGTATTGTCTATTCTTTCACAATCAAACCTTGAGCATGAAATAGAAATGAAAAAAAGTGTCGATATTATTGATGTGTTTCATTCTGCTGGGTTTAAAACATATTGGATTTCCAATCAATCTCCTATTGGGATTTGGGATAATTTAATAACGGTGTTTGCTAAAAAATCAGACCAATATAAATTTGTAAATACAACAAGTAATTCTTCGTTTGAAGCAACATATATCCCATCGCTAGATTCTAAATTATTTCATCCTTTTCAAAAGGCGTTGGATGAAGATGTAAATAAAAAACTTCTTGTGCTGCACTTAATGGGAAGCCATTCTTCATATTTAAAAAGATACCCCCCTAAGTTTGCTATTTTTAGTGGTGCAAGCGGAAAAGAACAAACCATAGCAGAATATGATAATTCAGTACTTTATAATGATTTTATTGTTGATAGTTTATTAAATATGTTAGCTAAGTCAACCGCTTATAATCAATTTTCTACAGCGGTATATTTATCAGATCATGGTGAGAATGTTTATGATGAAATGGACAAGGTTGGGCATGACTATTCTAATAAATTACCAAAAGCAAATGTTGAGATTCCTTTTTTGCTATGGAGTTCTCCTGCTTTTCAAAAAATGAAAGCAGACAAAATATTTGTAATCAACTCAAATACAAACAAATCGTTTGTTTCGGATGATTTGTTTCATTCTATTTTGGATTTAAATGGAATAGAAAGCACTTATTTGGAGGAGGAAAGAAGTATTTTCAATGAAAATTTCAATGAAAAAAGAGAACGGATATTGGAAGATGGTAAAAATTATGATAATTAAAGACATTTTAAAAGGAATATCCTAAACTCATTTTAACTGTAAAGTTGTCGCTTGCTTTTTCAAATTGGTAAGATCCGTAACGGTAATGAGCTGAAACACCAATAGTGCTAAAGTTTGATTTAAGAATTTTATTAATAGCAATCCCAGACTCATAGTAGCCTTTTTCCATCGTTTTAAAAGTTACACCACCATGATTTTCAGGGTCAGAAAGCTCTCCATAACCAACACTTGTTGTTACAATAAGTTCTGGTGCAAACTTTTTTATTTTAAACAACAAACTTCCAAAACTATGTCTAAAATGAAACGAAGCAAAACGGTCGGAAAAGAATTCATAAGGCAACATGGTTTCAAAAGCATTTTCGGTAGCAATTAAAAAGCTTTTAGGTTTAAATGTACCGATAGAATTATTTAATTTAACAATTGGAGCATCACCAACTGTAATTCCTGTTTCAATAAATATTTTTGGTTTACCAATGTTTTTAATGTTGAACTGTTTTTCTGTTCTAAAGGTAAAACGTGTGTATTCATATTCGCCATTAGCTTGATTTAAGCCTTGTTCAATTTTTGCATATAAGATTGGATACTTTGTTGACTTTGTATACTTATAATTTAAGGTTTGAATTACCTTTTGTTTAAAGGCATATTTAAACTCAACACCTACTTCTGCAAAAGTAAAATCTTGCACAAAAAGAGTGGTGTTGTCGTCTATTTTTTTGCGATAAAAGTAATCGTTGGTAACATTTACTTTTTCTTGATTTGCAAAGAGGTAAACTTTTAAATAACGAAGTGTTCTAAACTGCACACGAGCTTCAATTTTCTCAATATCATTCATTCTGTTTAAATAGAAGTTTCGGTTAGAAGCTGCTGATAATAAAGGTTTGGTATAACTAACAAATTGAGTAACACCTGGTTCGGCAACATCTTTTTGATAAGAAAAATTAACTTCAATATCATTAGTCTTGCTAATTACTGTATTGAAATCTCCTCCATATTTAACCGTTTTATCTTTTGTGCCATAAGCACCATAACCGCCTATCGAAAATGTTTTTGAAACCTTTGAACTGGTATGAAGTCCTGCTCCGAGTCTAAACCCTTCGTAATCGTTATATTTTACAAACCGATCTAAGTCTAAATTAACATAACCCCATTTTAATTTTCCAGTCATTAAAGCTTCCAAACCAGTAATCTTTTTATCGAAATTTTCCGCTTTTCCAACACTATCAATAATATGGTAAGTTGCTTTTTCTTTTTCTGAGAGCGAATCACCTCGATATTTAAACCAAAAATCTTCCTCTTTTTTAGTTACATCATCGGCAACTTCTGTTGTAACGATTCCAAATTCTTTTTTATTTAAATCAGGATTTAATTCAATATTTTTCAGGTAAGATTTACCTATTCCCAACATTTTAAAATCGTTTACTTGAGCATTTTTAAACAAAATAGTAGTGTTTAATTGAACAGGAAACCAGCTATTTTCTATTTTTTCATATTGCTGTTGAATTTTTACACCAAAACCTTCTTCTTCTTGGGCAGGTTCGGCAATTACATTTTGAACCGCAAAGCCGTCAGTATTAATGTAAAGCAATCCTTTTAACCCTTTAAAGTTTTTGCCTTTTTTAGGGCGAAATGAAATTACAAAAACCGTATCTGAACCATTAAAAGTAGTGTCTTCAATCAAGAAAAAATATTTATTTGTACTGTTTACACTTATTGGATTCAAGTAAGATTGCTCCATAACGGTTAACATCGGTTCATAAAATGAAAACGATTGTATTTCGGTAGCAATCAACGAAAAAGTATTGTTTTGAAGTCCAGAAACCCTTGATGCCAAGACTTTTTCATAACTCTTATCGGGCTGCATATATTTACGCTCAGTAACCGATTCCATTAAAAATAAATGATGTTTTTCTAAAAAATCAATGGCTTTTTGGCTACTGGTGTCAAGCGAGTTAATTTTTTCTGGATGATTAAGTATAGCCGTATCTACAGCTCCCGTTACATATAGTTTGTTATACGATTCGTATTTAAAATTTAAGCTTTTTTCTGGGTTGTGAATATTTCGGTTAGCAACTACATTATTAATAATTCTATGAGCTGGATTTTCTCCGGGCAACAACACAAATTCGTTTAACTCATAACTTGTTGAAGTTAATTTTGCAACAACATATTTTTGATTTTCAACATTAAGTTCATAGGGTTGATAACCAACATAACTAAACTTTAAATTACTAATGGGTTTTGTAGAATTGATATTAAAATTACCATCAATATCAGTTGTTGCTCCATTGTTATTGTTGTCAAGAATGTTTACAAAAGCCAACCCTGTTTTTGTTTTCTCATCAATAACTTTTCCTTTTATGCTGTGTTGTGAGAAAACAGATAAAAAGCTAAAAAGCCAAAAAAGTATTGTAATAGAGAGTTTCAATGTTATGTTTTTATGAAGTGAATTTACAATAATTTCAGCAAATACTATTTCGTATTTTTGAGATATGACAACAGGGGTTAACGATACTTTTAATTTACTTAAGAAACTAAATATTTCTCGCGTTGTCAACGCACTAAAAGTTTATACCAGTTTTTATTTAGCAAAACATACCAATAGCCAACAAGCAAAAGGATTACCATTTGTATTTCAGTATGTTCTTTCTTTTCAACAACTTCGATATTAATATCTTGTTTTTCTGTTTATCTAAGTAGAAGCACATGCTACTGTAAAACAATTACTACAAAAACACTTTACCAATCAAGAAGCTAGTATTTGTAACACAGGACAATTAACAGAATACCTTGAACTGTTTGATAAAGCAGGGTATAAAAAATTTAACCGAAAAGATCGATATGATTATTCTCTATACAAAGATTTA
>CAXBPN010000138.1:0-6942 GCA_963977515.1 uncultured Flavobacteriales bacterium | reverse complement strand
ACTATTATAAATTCAGTAGGAGCTACAGATGGATTAAACTATATTCAAACTTCATTTTACCATAGTGCAATCACTTTTTTAACGATTGGCTACGGCGACTATTACCCAACAGGATTTAGCAGAGCTATATCTGTTGTGGAAGGTTGGACTGGCTTATTTTTGATGAGCTACTTTACTGTTGCTTTTGTACGAAAAATATTAAGGTAATAATTTTATTACTTAACAACCACCATTTTTTTAGTGGCTGAACGAGTACCATTATTATCCAGATAATAATAATAGATACCAGGTGCCATATTTTTTGTTGAAACAGTAACTGAATTTGAATTGCTAGACACTTCTTCTTGTAAAATAACCTGCCCTAGTTCGTTTGTAAGATTAAGTATTGCTGATTTAGTATCTTGATTTAACACATAATTAATCGTAGCATTATCTTTAGTTGGGTTAGGCGAACTTTGCCCTAGAAAACTATTATTTTCATTGATTGGATTTATTCCTGTTGTTCCATAAACAGCATTTACTTTAAAATCATCAAAATAAAAGCCATCTTTAGTTTGGTAATTATCTGAAACAATTTGAAAACGCACTAATATATTTTCGTTGATATAATCACCTAAATCAATTTCCTCAAGAACCCAAGTAGATTGAACACCATCGTAAATTGGTTGGTTTTCATCTTGATATTGATTACCAATTTTGGTATAGTTTCCACATTGAGGAATCCAGTTTGAACCGTTATCAGTAGAAACTTCTACCTGAACATAATCCCAACCGGCTTCTATTTCCCATTTTGCATAAAACGACATGGTAGCAGTGATGGTGTTGGTTAAATCTACTTGATTAGTTAATGTTATCGTTTTATTTATATTGTCGTCATAGTTGGCTGAAGGAGAATCAGTAATTGAACTCGATGCCGAGTAATAGGTAGTGTTTGTTGTTCCCCATGTTTGTGATACAGTCCAATTAGTTAAATTATCAGCATTATCAGTTAATACTGTTTGTTGAGTACCATAAATTTTTGTGATGGTATCGTTAGTTAAAAATAATCCATTATCAACAGTAATTACATAAGTAATTAAATCCCCTGGAGCTATAGATGGAGATAGGGTGTAGCTAATCGAGTCTAAATCTGTTTGATTAAAACTCATACCATTATGTGTGTTTGCACTACCAACACTTATAATATTAGCTGTAACTGGAGTAATAGTTACAGTAAAATTTCCTGTTCCAAAAAAATCTAATCGTGTTAAATTATAATTAAAAAATCCGATTTGGTTTGCCATCATTAACGATTGCAAATCTTCAACCTCAGCATAATTATTTAATAAATGAGCAGCAGTTAAATTAAGGTAAAGCATTCCGTGACATAATGGGTCAATGTCAGCTTCAATAGGCCAAAATCCTTGAGCGGCACTACCTATTTCTGGTGTAAATGAATAAATCATAGGATGTTCGGTTGTATCGCCATACATCCAATCGTCAGAACCACCCGATGTTGGATATAATTCCCATCCAACGGAATTAGCATAATTATTTTCGGCAACCATAGCTTCAGAAATGGCATAAAATGAAGCATCATCTGGACAGTATCTTCCTGTTTCAAAACCAAAAGGGTATAATAATAAATTACTATAAGAGTGATTGTTTAACGCAATTTTAAATTCGTGTTGATTTACAAACCACTTCATCGCTTGATTTTCAGGTTCAGAAAAAGCATTTGGACCACAATGAACGTCACTACTTGGATCAAAAGAAATCCCTGTTGTACCCCAAACACTTCCATTTGCACCATCTATATAATCATAATTTCTATTGTTATCCACACCAAAATTTCCATCTACATCTTGGTGGTCTCTTCTGTTTTTACGCCACATACCACCACCATTTGGGTCGGTTAATTCATTGTATAAAAAACCGTCAGGGTTTACAAATGGTACAAAATACAATTCAGTATTATCTAAAATAGCTTGTATTTCCGTGCTTGTAGCATAATTTTCTAATAAATACCACATATAAAAAACCAATTGGTGTATTGAAATTGCTTCACGAGCATGATGTATGGCATCATATAGCATTTCTGGTTCATTTTCATCTGTATTGGCATTATCCGACATTCTTACCCAGAATAAATTGTTGCCGTCATGAGTGGTAAAAGTATCTATTGGTGCTCTTGCTGTTATAAGGTTTGGGTATAAAACAGCCATGCTATCAATTTCATCCATTACTTCGGCATAAGTTAAAAAACCAGCCATAGAACCATGATTATAATTTACTGGATTTACTATTGGAGTACTTCCACCGCCACCAGCACAAGAATTATTTTTAAAGGTTGAGCCTTTTGCGTTTTTGTTACGCTCAACATAATATTGTTGCACATCGTCAATTATAATTTCAACAGTTGCACCAAGGTTTTTAGCAGTATTTAATTCTGATGAAGAAAAATCACTTTCAATAAAAATACCTTTTTTATGCACACCATGGTCCATAGGAATACCACTATTGTTTAATGCTTTATAAGTTTCTACATTATTGTAAAATATACGTGCTTTACTGTATTTTTCAGTTTGTTTTTGTGAAAAAGAAATTGTGCTAATTAATAAGCAAAGTAAAATAGTGATGGCTCCTTTCATAGTATTAGTTGTTATTCCCAATAGATTTGGTTAATTTCTTTAACATATTCCAATTGAGAGATTTTGCATAGTATTTTTTTAAAGTCTTTGTTATAAGTATTCCCAACAATTAGTAAATGTTCTTCACTACAATTACTTCTGCCCTTTCCTTTTTGAGATTTTAGGCTAGAGTCTATATTTTTTACTTCCATTAAAAAGTCAACTTTGTTAGGAATACAAAATTCAAAATCTAACGTTGTTTTATTATTTTCAGTTCCCATTTGCCCTCTTTTATCCAATTCAAAAAGGTCAAATTTTATTTTTTTATAATTACAATCTTCATGAACAGTCGTAACAGGCTCAATTTTTTGAGGGTTTTTACATGCAAAAAAGAGTAAAGTAATACTCAGAAAAAAAATAAGTTTAAAAAGTTTCATGTTTAGTTAATCTACCAAATTTACAAAAACTGAAGCACAAATAATAATGGTTTAATTAACGGTTGGTTTGGTAAGTAAACGGTAAGTGTATATCCCGAAACTATAAATTGAATGACAAACAGAATTAATCATCATCGATAAATTCGAACCAGAATGAGGGAGACTTAAGGAGGCTGTCAATATTTTCATATAAAATAAGTGAATAAAATATATATATTTGTATTAAATAAGTGAATATAAATTGAGTAAATTATTATGAAATATATAACGAGAAGTATAGAAAAAGAGTTTGATAAAGTATTACAACCCAATAAGGTGTTAATACTATTGGGAGCTAGAAGGGTAGGTAAAACAGAATTACTAAAATCTCAAATAGAAAAGTTAGAAGAACCCTATTTGTTATTAAATGGAGAAGATGCAGCTACAGTTTCAGTACTCAACAACCGAACAGTTGAGAACTATAAAAGGTTATTAGGAGAAGTACGTTTATTGATAATAGATGAAGCTCAAACCATTCCTAAAATAGGAAAGATATTGAAATTGATGGTTGATGAAATAAAAGGACTCAAGATTATAGCCACAGGTTCATCGGTGTTTGATTTAGAAAATGAATTGGGAGAACCACTAACAGGAAGGGATATAACAGTTAAATTATTCCCATTATCTCAGATGGAATTGAGCACACAGGAAAACCTTATAGAAACCAGAGGTAGATTAGAAGAACGATTGATACTTGGAAGTTACCCAGAACTACAACAATATACAGGTTGGGACGATAAAGTAAAATATATAGATGGGTTGGCAAACTCTTATTTAATTAGAGATATATTAGCTTTTGAAAATTTAAAGAAACCAGACAAGATAATAAGCTTATTAAGGTTAATAGCTTTTCAGATAGGTAATGAAATATCATTACCAGAATTAGGTAGTCAATTAGGAATAGACAAGAACACGGTTGAGCGTTATTTAGATTTATTATCTAAAGTATTTGTGCTATACAAAGTAAATGCCTTTAGCAGAAACCCAAGAAAAGAAATTTCAAAGTCGTCTAGGTGGTACTTTTATGATAATGGAATTAGAAATGCCTTAATAGCCAATGTAAATACGTTAGCATTAAGAAATGACCAAGGACAGCTATGGGAAAACTATTTAATATCAGAGCGATTGAAATATCAATCCTATAACAATATGTTGGTAAACAACTACTTTTGGAGAACTTACAGTCAACAAGAGGTAGATTGGGTGGAAGAAAGAGGTGGTAAGATATACGGTTATGAATTTAAATGGAATTTAAAAAAAGTGAAAGGAGCACCAGCAGCATGGAAGAGAATGTACCCCGACGCTGAATTTATAACTATTCATCAAGAGAACTATTTAGATTTTATATCTTAAAATAGTATAAAAACTCGTCCGACCGCTATTTTAAGGTGTTGTATAGCGGTCGGACGAGTAGAGAAATTAATTAGTGACTTTAACTCAAAAAATTACTGTTTAACCATTTTTTTGGTAGCAATTAATTTTCCATCAGCAATAAGGCTATAGGTATAAACTCCTGTTTTAAGATTTTCGCCATACACCGTTAATTTACTTGCCCCTCTTTCTTCAATGTTCATTTCATTAATTACACGTCCGTTTAAGTCGTAAAACAACAATTTAGCGTTGTTTACATCAGTTGGAATATTATAAGTAATCACTGTATTCTCAGCAAAAGGGTTAGGTAAGTTTTGGTCTAAAATAATACTATTTACATTGGTTAGCTCAATACTTCTTTCTGTTGCTAGAGCATCTGGATTACTGGTTCTATTTTCAGTTGTACAAATGTTAGCATTGTTAATGCACTGTTCAAGCGTAACTAATCTATCTTCCAAGTTGTCAATAATAGAATCCTTATCATTTAAACTAGCTTGCTGTTCTTTATAACCTGCTACTAATAAAGGAATAAACTGTTGATAATTTAAAGCTAAATAATCTACTTGAGGACTTGTTTCATTTCCTAAGCTATCGTATTGAGCAGGCATAACACTATTTGCTACTAAATCAGGTAAAATAGGTTGCACCTCTTGAGCAACAAATCCCATATGTTGTTTAGTGTTAAATCTAAATTGGGTAAATCCAGCAGAATCTAAATTATAGGTTCTTGGTTGTAGTTGATTAAGAATGGTTGAAGCATCAATAATATTTGTAATGTTTTGTTTAAATATAGCGTCTGAAACTCCATTTATTGTAGTGGCTGATAAATCTCCTATTACTTTAACATTTCCATCAAAAAAACCTGCATAGCTTGTAGCTGTACCGCCTGCTGCAGCATAAACACCATAATTAGTACTATTACTCCCCTGTGCTGAAGCTAATACACCATAATTATTAAATTGAGAAGCACCAGAGGCTTCAAAACGGCCACCTTCATTACTAAGACCAGTACCATTTGCATACCCAATAATTCCTACAGCACCCCAAGACGCATTACTCAGAGCCTCACCAACAACACCTACAGCTGCTCCTGAAGTTGTTGCATTATCAATAACTGCAATTCCACGTATAGCTGGTTTCACTCTAAATCCACTTATCAAGACAGTTAATGAGGTATTATTTGCATCCATATCTGATAATATCCCATGAGATTCAGTATCATTATAAACAGAAAATTTCGAGCTTTGAAATGGAGCTTGACCAACTGCAAAAGTTTCGGTTCCTTGAGCTCCAGAAATTCCACTAAAAACAATATTAAACCCATTCAAAGGAACTTCAGTATCATGTAATAATTGTCCTCCATCTAAAGAGGCACCATTAGTATTTAATTGCCCCAATTGCACATTGTTTGCAGGATTAATTGTTAACCCATTATCAGCTGTAACATTTCCACCCCCTCCCAAATCATCAATACTTCTCCAATGTACACGGTTGTGGTCAGTACTATCAATTACTAACACTTGTAACAGAGTAGAATCTTCAGTAACCGTTCTAATACGTAAATCTCCATCAATGTCTAATTTAGCATCTACTACATCTGCAGCGGCTGTATTTGGACCTTGAGGAGAAAAATCGCCAATACCTACCATACCAAAGTTAGGAGATGTTAATGTATTAGCAACTCCAGGTTCAATACGCATTGTTTCTAATCCATTCCATTGTGCTTGTGGTAAGGTTGCATTACCAGGAAAAGGAATCGTATATACAAATCTTAAACTTGTAAATACATCATCAGTTGGCTCTCTTTCTCCCCAATTTACAATTGCATCAAAATGTGCGTCATCTGGAAAACGACTGATAATAGTGTTTGTTTGTTGTTTTAGACCAAAATACATATTTTCACGACCGTTATTTGTAAAAGTCCCTATATCCATCCAGTCACGCCATCCATCAGTATCAGCTAAAATATTTCCTTGGGTTCTACCTGTATTAAATCCTAAATGTAATAAACTCCTTATTCCAGTTATAGGTTCATCCCCTAAATAATTAATTGCCACCCTCGTCATATTCTGTGTTAAATTAAATGGATCAGCAGGTATTTCATTAGAGAATATTGAACCTATTTTCATTCTTTCACCAAGTCCTGTAATTCCTTGTGCATTTCCAGAAGTTCTAATAATAATTGGAGCTCCTCCTCCTGGATAATCTATATATGCAGTAGGTCTATTAAAAAAAGAATTGTTAACATCCCCTAATCCTAATCTGAATCCATCAGTTGAACTACTATTAGTTTGTTGGTTCGTTATTTGAAACCAAGTTTCAGTAGCTTGGTCATTATTAATATGCAATTGCGATTGCGGATTATTAAAATTATTACCCATACCAATAAAACCATCTGTAGTTCCGTTGTCTGCATTAATGTGTAATCGTTGAATGTTATTATTATAGAACTCCATAGGAGTGTTTTCAAAATTTTGAAGTGTTGC
>CAXBPN010000137.1:0-6987 GCA_963977515.1 uncultured Flavobacteriales bacterium | reverse complement strand
TTCTTCATTGTTCCTACTGCTTCCTTTACCTGTTCACCAGATAAAACGGGAGTTAAAATGAAAACAGTTTCGTAACGTTTTGTCATTTTTTAAATAATTTAATTTATAATACTTTTTTAAAAGGACGGCAAAAATACAAAAAGTTAACCTACAAACAAACAATTATTCACATCAAAATCAATTCTTTGTGAAAAAAGAATGTTTTATACTCAAAATTAATAGGCTATATAATTATATTTTTATATAAATTTGTTTCTTAATAATTAAAATATTTATTTACTAATCAAATACTTACACTATGAAAAAATTTTTACTTTCTTTAAGCTTTTTAGCAATATTTGGTATTTCTACCAAAGCTCAAACAGTTTTATTTACAGACAGCTTTGAAACATACACCGCAGGTGGTTTTCTAGCACAACAAGCCACTCCAACATGGACAACTTGGAACAATACTCCAGGTAGTTCTGAAGATGCTACTATTTCAACAGACTATGCTAATAGCGGAACACAATCTGTTAAGATTGCTAATGCTAACATGGACATTATTCTTCCTTTAGGTAACAAAACAAGTGGAAAATTCAATGTATCTTTCTACTATTATCTTCCTTCAGGTTTTGGTGGGTATTATAATCTTCAACATTTTCAAGCTCCAGGTAACCAATGGGCTAATGAAGTTTATTTTGGTAACGGTGGAAGTGGAAATATTATAGCAAACAACATAACCACAAACTTTACCCATGCAAACGACCAATGGATTCTTATTGAAAATCATGTTGACATTGATAACGATACTGCCGCTTTATTTATTGATGGAACACACATCGTAACTTGGCCTTTTGCAACTCAAGCAGGTGGTGGAGCTGGTGCTGCACAATTAGGTAGTGTAAATTTTTATGGAGGTTCTATAACTGGACAAACTCCAACTTACTATTTTGATGATGTAACTTTTACAGAGTTAGCTCTTCCTTTAAATCCTCCTACTATCGATGTAGATGTTACTGACATTTATACTACTGGGCAAACTCCTGAATCTTTTAACATTACTAACACTGGACAACAAGACATGAATTTTGTCGCTTATCCAACTTATCCTTTTGATGCTGCAAATGTATCTATAACTCCAACATTATCTCAGCTTACTTATGATGTGAGTGGATCAGGTAGTGGTGTTGGTTATGCTTCAGATGTAACTGTTAAAGCAGCGAACAAGTTTACACCTTCAGCATTAGAAGATGCTATTGGTCAAGAAATTACTTCTGTAGATGTTCAAATTTGGGATGCTGCAACAAATTTCTCTTTATTAGTCTATGATAGAGGTTCTTTTACAACTCCAGGTCCTGGTGCATTATTACAAACTATACCATTCTCAATAGCTGGAGCTAACGACAATGTTAATGTTCCTTTAACTTCAGCTATTTATGTTGATGGTAAGGATTTATGGATAGGTTATGTATGTGATGCTGATTCTGGAACTTTCCCTTTAGGAGTAGATAATGGCCCTAGAACACCAGGTGTAAACTGGGTATCTACTGGACCAGGATGGTCAGAGTACAATGCAACAATTGATGCTAACTTAACTATTTATGGAAACCTTCAAGGAAACCCTATTCAAAAATGGTTAACTGTTTCTCCAATGTCAGGCATGTTAACTCCTACACAATCACAACAAATGGATTTAACTTTTAATACCACAGGACTAACTCCTGGAAACTATCTTTCTGTTGTTGAAATAGGATCAAATGACCCTAATTTAGAATACACCTCTGTTAATGTTTATTTAACTGTAACTACAGGAATAAACGACAATGATGCTAAAATTGGAGTAATGACTTACCCTAACCCTACTACCAATAACATTAACATTAAAGCTGATGCTCAAATTGATGCAGTTTCTGTTTATGGTATGAATAGTGAATTAGTTAAAACGGTTCAAGTAAATGCAAATACTGCTTTAATTGAAGTGAGTAATTTAGCTAAAGGAAATTATGTTCTAGATATTAAAACTGGAAATAACACAATTAAAAGAAATGTTATTGTTCAATAACAATAATCATTCTTAAAATATTTAGAGGCGATTCAGTTTGAATCGCCTCTTTTTTTTATCAAAACTTGTTAAAAACTAATATGTAAGTTTTTAAACAAAAAAAATTAATAAGCCTATATTTGTTTTTTAGGTAAAAGAAATGGAGAATTTTGTTGTATCAGCCAGAAAGTACCGCCCAGTAACGTTTGACTCTGTTGTTGGACAAGGTTCTATTACTTCTACCTTAAAAAATGCAATCAAAACAGAACATCTTGCTCAAGCTTTTTTATTTTGTGGTCCTAGAGGAGTTGGAAAAACAACTTGTGCAAGAATTTTAGCTAAAACAATTAATTGCTTTAGTATAACTGAAGGAATTGAAGCTTGTGATGAATGTGAATCATGTAAATCATTTAATGATGGTCATTCTCTTAATATCTATGAATTAGATGCAGCCTCAAACAATTCTGTAGATGATATTAGAAATTTAATAAGTCAAGTAAGCTTTGCTCCTCAATTAGGTAGTCATAAAGTTTACATAATTGATGAGGTTCACATGCTCTCAGCAGCAGCTTTTAATGCTTTTCTAAAAACCTTAGAAGAACCACCAAAACACGCTATTTTTATTTTAGCAACTACTGAAAAACATAAAATCATCCCTACAATACTATCAAGATGTCAAATTTTTGATTTCAATCGTATTCAAATAGAGGATATTGCCTCGCACTTAGGTTATATTGCAGAAAAAGAAAATATTATAGCTGAATCAGACGCACTACATATTATAGCTCAAAAAGCGGATGGAGCACTAAGAGATGCTCTTTCTATATTTGATCAAATTGTGAGTTTTTCTGGTAACAATATCACTTACCAAGATGTAATTGATAACTTAAACATACTTGATTACGATTACTATTTTAAATTAACCGATGCTATTTTTGCTAAAAATATCAGCTCTTGTTTATTAATCTTTAACGAGATTTTAAATAAAGGTTTTGATGGCCATAATTTTATAAATGGCTTAGCTGAACATATCCGAAACTTATTGGTTTGTCAAGATGTTTCAACCATAAGCCTTCTTGAAGTTGGTGAGAATATTAAGGAAAAATATAAGCAACAAGCACAAATAAATTCAACTCCTCTTTACATTGAATTTTTAAATATCATTTCTAAAGCTGATACTTCCTACAAAAGCAGTAAAAACCATCGATTGTTGGTTGAAATTATGCTTATGCAATTGTGTTCGGCAAGTACGGACATCCAAAAAAAAAAGCCTTAATTAATCTGCCTTTTAAAGCTAAGAAGACAGCAAAACCTCAGCCACAAACACAAGTTTCTACACCTCTAAAAAATGAAAAACCAAACCTAAGCTCTCAAAAAGAGGTTGAAACTACA
The DNA here is from genome assembly GCA_963977515.1 of uncultured Flavobacteriales bacterium. Lineage (GTDB taxonomy): Bacteria > Bacteroidota > Bacteroidia > Flavobacteriales_E > Vicingaceae > Vicingus. Next base: position 3,572 of record CAXBPN010000137.1, on the reverse strand, counting down.
ACTGTAAAGAAGCCAACATTATCTTTAAAAAACACAACTAATTTATCGTTTTCCGATTCAATTTCAATTAAAAAATCGACCTCAATAAAAGAGGTTAAAGAAGATTTTAACCAAAATTTATCTATAAAGCCAACAGAACCATTTACAGCAAATGCTTTTGCTAAAAAGTGGAATCAGTATAAAAACTTATTATTAAAAGAAGGAAAATCAAGCTTAGCAAGTATTTTTGAAACAGCTCCTCTAATTGAAGGAAATGAAATAACGGTTACATTAGAAAACAAAGCATTAGATGATGACTTTAACGCTCAAAAATCTGAACTCCTAGACTTTATTCGAAAAGAGTTAAACAACTATAGCATTTCGGTAAATACAATCATTAATAAAGATGTAATGATTAAAAAAGCTTACACTCCCCAGGAAAAATTCATGAAAATGAGCGAGAAAAATCCTGCTCTTATAAACCTAGCCAAGGCTTTTGACGCTGAAATTGGTTATCCTCTAGATTAATTAACAAAAACATAATGATTAAAAATAAAAAAGCTCCACTTAAAAGTGAAGCTTAATTTTCTGTGGGCGATGAGTTTTAAATCGGAATGCTCTGAACCAACTGAGCTAATCTTTACCTATTAACCACTCAATATATTTCCTTGATTTCTTTCGCTTAATTTCTTTTTCTCTAGCCATTGCTAATGACTGCCCCTCAAATTCTTCTTGGTAAACCAACACCCAATCCCCTTTTCCTCCAGTAAAACCTTTATGATTTGAATTGTGTTTTAAAATCCTTTTTTCTAATACGTCACACGTATAACCAGTGTAATACTTGTCTAATTTTTGAGAATATAATATGTAAACAGAACACATATCCTTATAAAAACAAAAAAGCTTCTTCGTTACGAAGAAGCTTTGTGGGCGATGAGGGATTCGAACCCTCTATGCTTTAATTGACTATCAGATACTTAGCGTTTTAGCTTTTGAGAAATCATGCTTTTTTGAACGAAATCAAACTTTTCCTTACTTGGTTTCCTTACTCCAATACCACCTAAAATACCTCTATAAATAGTTAATTATTTATTTCCCGGTATATTCAAAAATTACACTATATATCTCTGTAATCAATATTTTCGTTAGCATTTTTGGACTGATTATTTAATAAGTTCGTTTAATATGTTCCAATGCTTTTTGGTTTGTTGTTTGATTTTGTTCTTGACCATTACATTTGATGCTTTGTAAGCATAAGATAAAAAATTACCCCAGTTATAAGAATCTGTTTTATCGAATTTTTTTTCAACTTCATTCCAAATATATTTTCTTGTTCTTTTGGCACCTTTGTATGAGAATTTTTTATAAATCCGTCTTTTAAAAATTAATCCTTTATTTGGGTTGTACTTTCTTTCAGAGAAATGTTTTGCTCTTCGAACAGAACGTTTCATTTTCCTATAATATCCTGAAAGACTTGCTGATTTTAGCAATACTGTTTTTCCATCGAACTCAAAACCCAAGTAAATAAAATTCTTATTCCAATTTGTAATTCCATTGAATTCTTGTCCACAATGTAATCTAACATTATCTCTTCGAAATTGAAAAATTTGAGTTTTCTTAGATTGAATTTTTAATTTGCACTTTTTTATTTCCGCATTTACTAAATCAATTAATTGGTTTTTAACCTTTAATGGACAAACAACAACCATATCATCAGAATAACGTTTATATACACCACCATTACTGGTTATGAATTCATTAATTATTTTATCAAAATGTAATAGATATATGTTTGCTAATACAGAACTAATGGGTGAGCCTTGAGGTATACCAAAATTTCTATATACTTTTTCCCCATCTATAATTTTTGTTTTAGAAGGTTGTAGTAATTTTCCTTTTACTTTGAAAAATTCTTTATCTGTGCAGAAAGCAACAGCATTTTTATTTCGTAGGAATTGGATTTTTTCAATCTTTTTTTGCTTTAGCTCAAGTGGCTTACCAAATTTATTTATTTTCCTTGTATAAATTTTATCTTTAAATTCTTCAAATATATCCACAATGTCAACATGACTAAATCGTGTAATATTCTTGTAAACATTAAAATGGTCAGGTGAAAGTTTATCTGTTTCTAAAACATCCATCCATACTTCTCTTAATTTTTTATGGTCGAGATTATCAAAAAAGGAAGAAATATCAAAAGATATTACTGAGAAATCATTTTCTTTATAACTGATGATATACTTAAATATGTCGTTAGCAAAATCAATATTACATTTATTAGGTCCATCAATTAAAAGAGAATTAATAGGAACCGAGCGATAGGCATTAACGACATCTTTTAGGTTGAATTCATCAAGTTTTTTTTCATACTTTTCAGAAAGTTCAAAAGCATAATAACTATAAATCAAAGAATCGAGATGACTTGCATAGAACAATTCTCTTTTTTTTTCATTCCCTTCTCTAAATATTTTTTTCCTTCCTTTAAAAATTTTTATTAATTCCCCATCTTCCGAATTATAGTTTTTTCTGAATTTTTTAACCAGTGATGTTTTATGAATAAATGGTAAAAATGAATGTTCTGCAATTTTAGTTGGATTTTTCACATAATCTTCAATCCAGACTTCTCGGTCACGATTTTTTAATGGTAATCCAATATGAGGATACCTTTTTATTTTAAACCAGTCTTTTACCTTCCGTTCCATTTTTAATAGAATAAATAGAGTGAGCAGCGAAGACCCTATGCGAAGCTGTGCTTTTAGAATTAGTTTCCTAATTCCCGAAGTATGCATGCTCTTTCGACACCGAAGTGCCGCTCCGACTCAAGCTGGGTAGCGAAATAATAATCTTATATTTACTAATACATTCAATAATGAACACATATAAATACTCAATCATCAAGGTAATCCAATCAGGTATTAATCTGATAGGTCAGCTTATTGCTGTTAGTGCCAATGAAATAAATCCATTTATCACTTGCAATTCTGAAATAACTTGTCCTCAACAGTTTTTCTTTCGAGCATGTTGAGCATCACAAGACTTTCGTCTATACCTTAAAACGCATACTTCAGCTCTTCAGCTGCTCACAATATTATTTGCAAATTATATCAAATTCGGTGCATAGAATTACATTTTACTTATCAGTTCCTTTGCTTTGTCTAATGTATATGCTCCTGTAATTTCTTTTTTATCAAACACCATAAAATAAGCAAAATCTTGTCCTGCTTGTCTTTCCCATTCATTTCCAAGTCGGCATTTTGCTTCACTATCTGAACCATCTAAATGGTCGCCTTTGGTTTCTATTAAAATGGTCTTTCCTGATTTAGTCTGTAAAATAAAGTCAGGGTAATGGTTGGCTTTATATCCGTTGATGTAAAATCCTTTTCCACGCTCTAAGTTCCTGTGCCAAAAAGTAACATTTGAAGAAGTACCGATTTCCATTGCAACCCGTTCTTCAAAACCATTCATTGAGCCTTCTCTTTCATAAAGCGAATTACCAATTGATGAGCCTGGTTTACCTGGCACAATTTCTTTCCCTAACTGGAAAAAACGGCTATATTGACCACCTAAATTTGGTGCAAATTGACCACCTAAAA
>CAXBPN010000136.1:0-7020 GCA_963977515.1 uncultured Flavobacteriales bacterium | reverse complement strand
TTTTTTGGCTAAATTTTGATTTGAAATCTCAAAACAAGCAACAATAAACAGCAGATTTATTATATTTGGAGGCTAAAAAATAAACCAGAAAATGAAAAGAATAGTTTTAAAAATAGCCTTGAGTTTGTCTGTTATTTTCTTTTTTTCGTGTGAAAAGAAGTTAACAGTTAAAGAACAAATTAATCCTAATGGATCAAAAGTCAGTTTTGTAATGGGAGAAAAATATTTAACTTCTCACTGGGATTTGTTTATTTATGCAAACAAAGAAAAACCTAGTAGTTGGGAAGAGTTTACAATTACACCTGTTGAAGAAGGAAAATACTCTATTCAAGCACATACCGGAAAATTTCTTTCAGCCGATTTGGGTAGTAATCAAGAACTAGAATCTAACAGGGACAGGGCTAGTTTATGGGAGAAATTTGAAATAGTAGAAGTTAATGATTCATTAATAGCTTTAAAAGCAGCGAATAAGAAGTTTGTTTCTTTAAATGAAAAAGATTTAAGGCTATATGCTGTTTCTGATACTATAACTCCTCAAACGTTTATTACCATTAAATTCCTAGAGAAAGAAGTAAGATAAAAATGTTTAATAGTACTTTTGACTCTACTTATGAATAAGTTTATTTTAAATCTTTTAACTGTATTAATAGCTCTGTTTTTTACACATTGTAGAAATTCGGGCAAAAAAGAATTTGATAAAAGCACAATGTTTTGTGGGGCTGAAAACTTATCTGAAGATGGGGTTTTTTTTATTTCTAGGGCATCGAGATATGGAGGGAGAAAGGGTCAAAGTGAAGAAGAGGCATATGAGGGAAAATATTCTTGTTTATTGTATAATGGGTTAAAAAAAGGATTTCAGATCGAATTACATGATTTAATTCCTGGAGAGATAATAGAAGCCTCTGTTTATCGTAAGAGTACAACAAGTAATGGTTATTTAACGATAACAACCCCTGATTATTCTATTTTTCAAAATGAAAAAGGTAGTTTAGGAGGAAAGGATGCTGATGGTTGGGAGAAATTAATATTAGAAATTCAAGTACCTTTTGATTTGGACAGCACGAAAATACCTTCTCTATTAATTTATGTAGCAAACCCAAAACCTAAAACAGAAAAAGTTTATATAGATAATCTAGTTGTTAAAAGAACTCCTCCGAATGAAAAAAAAGAGTATAAAAATGAAGATGTAGCATTGGTAAACATTCAAATAGCAGAAACAGATTATAAACAAATAACAAGATTAAGAGACCAAGCTTTTTATCAAGGGGTAATTGGTGGAGAGCAAAAGCAAGAAGTGCCAGGAATATTATCTTATAAAGGTAAAAATATTGGAATTAAATTAAGGTTAAAAGGTGATTGGGGAGACCATATTGTAAGTAAAAAGTGGTCATTTCGAATTAAAACAAATAAAAACCAAAGTTTCAAAGGATTAAAAGAATTTTCGCTTCAAAATTTAAAAACTAGAGATTATGTTAATGAGTGGCTTGTTCATGAAATTTTTAAAGAAGAAGATTTATTAACTACTAAATATGGTTTTTATCCAGTTAAGGTAAATGGGAATTATTTGGGTGTATACGCTTTAGAAGAACATTTTGTAAAACAACTGCTTGAATCAAAAGACCGAAGGGAGGGGCCTATATTAAAAATTAGCGAAGAAGGTTTTTGGGAGTGTAATTTGTATACTAGAATAAGCAAGAATTTAACCAATAAACCTGTTTATCTAGCTGCAGATATTATTCCTTTTAAAACTAAGAAAACGTTAAAAGATGAAAGGTTAAGGAAACAGTTTTTGGTAGCTCAAAATTTAATGAGTAATTATAAATTAGGTAAAGATGGTCATGAAGAATATATGGATGTTGAAAAATGGGCAAAAGCATATGCCTTAATGTCTGTTTTGAATGTTGACCACTCCTTTGTATGGCACAATCAACGTTTTTATTATAACCCTGTGCTGTCAAAATTAGAGTTAATTACATTTGATTGTTATGCGGGTACAAGAGAAATGATATATAGAACACCTAAAATATTAGGAAATACAGATCAAACAAACCTATCAGATACTCATTATTCATTATTAAGCATCTTTAATAATAAACTATTTCAAAAAAAATATATAAACTATTTAAAAAAATACTCTAATCCTGAATATCTTACCAATATATTTTCTAAAAAGGATTCTATAATTAATGAATATCAAGAACTTATATCCACAGATTATGAAGGTTATCGATTTGATAAAACAATTTTTCTAAATAGCTCTAAAACAATTTATAATGAGATTAACTCTTATGAAAAGAAGTTAAACAACAATGAGATAAAATTTACCTTAAAACAAGAAGAAACGAACGAATGTTATCCTGAAGATATTTTTGAACACATTTCTTTAAACGTTTATTTGGATCAACAAAAACCAAAAACATTAAGCTTGATTAATTATCATTGCTCAACAATTGAGGTTGTTGGCTATGAATCAAGTAAAGTAAAAGATAGTCTGGTTTATTTTTCTAGCCCATTAATTATTGATCAATTTAAAGATAATGGGATAAAAAAAATTCAATATTCAGGAAATAAACCACCAAAAAATGTTTTTTATAAACAGAAAGGGTTAGACTCATTGTTTGATGCAAAGGTTTATAATTGGCCTCGGCCAATTTCTGAAACGATGAATAATGACGCTTTTAAAACACCAAAATTAGATGAGTTATCTAAAAACTATACCATTGATAAAAAAAAGAGTTGTTTTTAAAGGGTCTCAAACAATTAAAAAGAATATGGTAATACCGAAGGGTTTTGATGTTGTGTTTGAGCCAGGGACTCAGTTAAATTTCGTTAAAGGAGCATTTTTTATGAGTTGGTCACCAGTTCAAATGAACGGAACAGAGAAAAACAAAATTATAATCACTTCAAGCGATGGAACAGGGAATGGATTTTCAGTTCTACAAGCAAATAAAAAATCAACATTAAACTATGTTATATTTGACGGGTTAAACACTTTTAGTAAAGAAGGTTGGACATTGACAGGGTCAGTAAATTTTTATGAGTCCGAAGTTGAAATTAATAATAGTTTATTTACAAATAACCATTGTGAAGATGCGTTAAATATTGTCAATTCACAATTTAAGATAAACCAAACAACAATTTCTAACACTTTTGCTGATGGTTTTGATGCTGATTTTTGTGAAGGAGAAGTGATAGGTTCAACTTTTGAAAACACAGGAAATGATTGCTTAGATTTTTCAGGAAGTAATATTTCTATCAAAGATTGTAATGTAAAAAATGCTGGAGACAAAGGAATTTCTTGTGGTGAACAATCAGCAGTTTCAATTGAAAATGTTGCAATAGAAGGAGCTGTTATTGGCATAGCCTCTAAAGACAAATCAGAGGTAACGATAACCAATATTACAATTAGTGATTGTCAAATAGGGTTTCTTGCGTTTCAAAAAAAGCCAGAATATGGGCCAGCAACAATCGTAGTTAAAAACTATAAGACAAAACGAACTCCATTGGTAAAAAAAGAAGAGAAAAGATCGACAATTAGTTTAAAATAAAGGTATAAAAAAGAAGGTTGTTTTGATATAAACTTACAAAAAGAAAAACTATTATGAAAAAACATTTTTGGGTTGTAATCATTATTTTTTCAGTATTTTCTACTAAGTGTAAAAATGATAAAAACACTGAAATTCCAGAAAACGTAGTTTTTTGTGGAGCAGAAAATTTAACTGAAGATGGGAAAAAGTTCCGCTTTAGAAATGTAGAGTTTACGGGAGGAATAAATGTTTCTGACGAAGAATATTATGAAGGAAGTCATTCTATGAAGTTGACTAAAGAATCTTCTTCCGGAATGGGAATGGTATTTCATGATTTACAACCTAATGAATTTTTTGAAATACAAGTTTATAGAAAATCTAAAGAAGGTAAAGGGGGGCCTGTTGCAAAAGCAAAAAACTCTAACTTTTATATAGAGCAATTTTCTTCTATTGGTAAAAAAGATGAAAATGGTTGGGAATTGTTATTGTTAAGGTTTAAACTACCATACAATGTGGAAGAGATGGGAGGGTTAAAGTTTTTTATTTGGGCTCAAGATGGAGAAGAACCTGTTTATTTTGATAATTTAAAGATAAAAAGATATTTAAATCAACCAGAAACCTCTTTTGGAGATATAGAAACAATTAAGATTAAGCTAACTACAGCTGACTACACTTCTATTTGTAAGGCAAGAGATATTGCGTTGAAAAACAATCAGATTACTAAAGACTTAAAGAAAAAGTATCGAGGGTTTTTGAGTTATGGTGATGAATCTTTGGCAATTGAGATTCGACTAAAAGGAGATTGGGCAGATCATTTAGTAGGAAATAAATGGTCGTATAGAATCTCAATAAGAGATGGAAAAACTTTTTTAGGAATGAAATCGTTTTCGATCCAAGACCCAAATACAAGAGTCTTTTTACATGAGTGGATTTTTCATGAATTGTTAAAACAAGAAGATGTTTTAACAACGAGGTTTAACTTTTTGCCTGTTTCTGTTAATGGCTCAAACTATGGTATTTACGCTGTAGAAGAGCATTTTGATAAACGATTAATAGAATCAAACAATAGGAGAGAAGGAGTTATTGTGAAATTTAATGAAGAAGGATTATGGGAACAACGATCAACAGACAAGTATTGGGATAGCCACGTAAATAATAGCGACTTAGCTTTTGAATCAGCAGAGATAATTCCTTTTAAACAAAAGAAAACTAAAAACACACCAGTACTTGCAGGTCAGTTTTCGATAGCTCAAAATTTATTGGATAAACATAAGGCAGGCAAAAATAGTGTTGATGAATACCTTGATATTGATAAATTGGCGAGAGCTTACGCTTTAATGAATATTGGAAATGTTGACCATTCATTAATATGGCACAATCAACGGTTTTATTATAATCCTGTTATTGCTAAGTTAGAATTAATTGTGTTTGATTGTTACCCCTTTATTGAGTATGTTAGAAAAGGCTATCCTTTAATTTTTGGACTAAAAGCTGAAAAAGATAAACTAATAGTTAAGGATTCATATAACTTTTTAAACCCGTTAAATAATGCTGAGTTTTTAGAAAAGTATTTATTTTATTTAAAAAAATATACTGACGGCGAATTTATAAAAGGGTTTGTAGAAAGCAAAACAATTGAGATTGATTCTCTTTCTGATTTAATTTCTGCCGATTATCTTTCTTATGATTATGACAAAGCTTATTTAATTAAGAATGCAAAAATAATTAACGGTCAAGTGGCAGAGTATGAAGAAAAAATTAATAAGGGAGAGTTAAGTTTTAAGTTAAAAGAACCTTCTTTTGAAATAAAGTGTACTCCTCACCATCCATTAAAAAATATTGCTTTAAGTGCTCATGTTGATAGTGAAACCCAAAACTCAAAACGCCTTGATTTAGTTAATTATCATTGTCAACCGTTGTTAATTAAGGGTTATTCAATAAAAGCAAATAAAGACAGTATAATAGCTTTAAAATTACCTGTTCAGGTTAATAATTTCAACACAAGCCCTAAAAAAAATGTAGTTAGGTTTCCTAAAGATGTAATTAGATTGTTTTATGGTGTTGTTGGGTTAGACAGTGATTCACTTTATAAATCAAGTATTAGTTCATGGAAAAGACCTGTAACGGAGTCTAAATTGGATTTATTATTAAATAAAGTAGAAAATAACACAAAAGCATACATTGAAAAAGAAGGTAAGTACCTATTTAAAAAAGGAAAACAAGTGATAAAAGAAGGGATTGTAATACCAAAAGGATTTGAAGTAGAGTTTGAAGCTGGAGCAGAGCTTGACTTTATTAATGGTTCGTTTTTTATGAGTTGGTCTCCAGTTCAAATGAAAGGAAATGAAACAGCTACAATTAAGGTAACCTCAAGTGACGGAACAGGAAATGGATTTACGGTGTTACAGGCAGGCAAAAAGTCAACTTTAAACTATGTTGAGTTTAATGGATTAAATACGTTTAAGAAAGAAGGTTGGACTTTGACAGGAGCTGTTAATTTTTATGAGTCTGAAGTTGAAATAAGTAACTGTTTATTTACAAATAACCATTGCGAAGATGGGTTAAACATTATTAGAACTAATTTTAAACTAATTAACTCTACAGTTTCAAATACTTTTTCTGATGGCTTTGATGCTGATTTTTGTACAGGTGAAGTGATTGGTTCAACTTTTGAAAATACTGGAAATGATTGTCTAGATTTTTCTGGAAGTACAATTAAAATTAAAGATTGTAGCATTAAAAACTCAGGAGATAAAGGTGTTTCTTGCGGAGAACAATCTACAGTAAGTATTGAAAATGTTACTATTAATATTGCTGTTTTAGGTGTTGCTTCAAAAGATAAATCTAAGGTAACAGTAAATAAGATTACACTTACGGATTGTCAAACAGGATTTGCTGCATTTCAAAAAAAGCCAGAATATGGACCAGCAACAATTACAGCCACAGGCGTAAAATCAGAAAGGGTAGTTTTATTAAAAGATGAAGAAATAGGGTCTGTAATTATTATTAATTAGGGCTTGCTGAAAAAGGATTTTCAAAATCCAGTCGAGCTCGTTGAAAATTATTTTGTTGTGTATATGATAATTTAGTTTCAAATTGATGAATTATAGACTTCACGAGCCATTTAAAATTTAGCCAAAAAACATCCTTGCTTAGTTTTAGGATATTTAACACGAAAATAATCGCTCCTATCCAGGATTCCGTTGTATCACTCAAGCGAGCCAGTATTTTGTTGAGTTTGTATTTTGATTTTCCTTGTCCAAATTTCCCTTCTATATGATTTCTTTCTCCTCGTTCCTTTTTCAATTTTTCTTTTTGATATCGATTTAGAGTTACTTTTGGTTTTCTGCCTAAAGGCTTTCCTGTGTGCCTTATATTCCGCTCTTTAAGATAATCTCGGTTTTCTCGATTCATATAAATATCATCAGTTTGAACAAGTTAAGACCGTTGCAAAACTTTAGCAATAGAATTTATTCTATTTAATTTTGATACT
>CAXBPN010000135.1:0-7052 GCA_963977515.1 uncultured Flavobacteriales bacterium | reverse complement strand
CCTGTTTCTTTTTCTTCAATTTCAAATTGATTAATACTCTTTATTAAAGGATATAATTTTGGATAACCATAATTTCTTGGGTCAAAGTCTTTTTTCTTCTTAATTATAAAATTTCCTAATGCTCCTAGAAAAGCCCATCCACTATCATCCGAAATCTCATCAATACTATCTTTTATTAGATTAATTAACTCTTGATCAATTTGACTTACTGAAGAAGGTTCAGTTTTAGGTTTATTTTGTTTGTTCTGCTTTTCAACGTTTTCTTGTTTTTGTTCTTTTTTCAGAATCTCAATGTATATAAATTTATCACAAGCAGTAATAAAAGGTTTGGGTGTTTTCCTTTCCCCTATTCCAATAACAAACATTGCAGCTTCCCGCAAACGGGTTGCGAGCCTTGTAAAATCACTATCGCTTGAAACGATGCAAAAACCATTGACTTTTTCTGAATAGAGCAAATCCATTGCATCGATAATGAGAGCACTATCACTCGAATTTTTCCCTGTTGTATAACTGTACTGTTGAATTGGTGTTATTGCATTTTCGAGTAAAACATTTTTCCACCCTGAAACGGCTTGTTTTGTCCAATCAGCATAAATTCGCTTGATTGTAGGGTTTCCATATTTAGCAATTTCATCAAGCATTTCTTTAATATTAGCATACGGAACATTGTCTGCGTCAATCAGTACTGCAAGCTTTTCATCTTTCATATTAGGGTTGTTTTATTCAGTTATGTATTATCCCAAATTTAGTAATTCAAACGGAATTTTATTCTTAGTCTATCTTTTTAATCAAAAAGATAAAATTTACCAATTATTCTTTTCGGTTTCCTCAACTAATACCTCCTTTGGTATGTCGTGAGTACCTTCAAATAAAATGGTTTTTACTTTTACACTAGAATCGATAAAAATTGTTTGTTGTTGTTTAATTCTTTCTTTGGTTACATACTCATCATTATCTCCATACAAGAAAAAAGTATTTACATTTTCTATGGTTTTGAAATTTATGTCATCAGGAAAAACACTTGCCCATAAAATAAAATTATCAACTTTAATTTTGCCATCAGATACCCAACGGCAAGCAGTTGCACCACCTTGTGAAAAACCTACAATATTTATTTTTAGGTTTTTATTGGTTATAAGTAAGCCGTAAAGCTGGTTCAAATAATTTATATAATCTATAATTTCATCCGCTCTACCTTCTTTGGTCATCCAACTTGCACCAACTCTACCATCAATACCAACTCCGTTTAAATAAAATTTAGATAAACCTTCAGGAGCTATAACACAAGTTTTATCATCAATTATTGGACTAAACTTATTAATAAAATATTTAGCTAAATAGCCATAGCCATGTAATACAAACCATATAGTTTCAGCAGTATCAATATCGCCTAGCGAATAATAGGTAGCTGTTTTTTGTATTTTAAGTGTGTGTTTTTTGCTCATGTTTTTTTATAGCGTTAGCGTTATATTTCACCATTAATGCAATCCAAATAGAACGAGAAACTCTAGTTACATAAGGTGTAGTAGCCATTAAAACAATAGCATCACCAATTAAAAAGTAGATAACTGAAAACGAATTAAAAATAGTTAATACCACAAAAATAGCTACTGTTATAGCGATAGTAATAGCATAACTTACATACATTGCTCCATAATAAAACCCTGTTTCAATTTCAAAATCTTGACCACATCTTGGGCATGTTTTAGGCATGTCAAAAAAACCTTTGTATTTGTACGAGCTTTTATTTACAAATAAATTGCCTTCTCTACATTTAGGGCATTTTAATTTTAAAATACTTGGAATTGCTTTTGGCATTTATAATGGAATAAATTCTTTTGCAAAGGTAATAAAACAGCCACCTTTAATTTAACAAAAGTCAGTTTACTTTAATTAATTTCGCAGCATGGTTGGAATTAATGAGTTAACAGTAAATTTTGGTGAGCGATACCTTTTTAATAAAGTATCATTTTTAATCAATAAACAAGATAGAATTGGTTTGGTTGGGAAAAATGGAGCAGGTAAATCCACTATGCTTAAAGTTATAGCTGGTGAATATGTTGCTGATGAAGGGAATGTTTCTTTTCCTGCAGATTTTACGTATGGTTATTTGCCACAAGATATGGATTTTGTGCATGGGCGAACGGTGTTAGAAGAAACTAAATTAGTATTTGAGGAGGTTAACAAGATTAATGATAAAATTGAAGAAATTAACCATCAATTGGCAACACGAACTGATTATGAATCAGAAGAATATTTAGATTTATTAAATCATTTGAACGATTATAATGAGCGTTTACAATTTATTGGTGGCTTTAATATTGATGGAGAAATAGAAACCATATTAAAAGGGTTAGGGTTTACACCTAAAGATTTTAATCGACTAACCGATGAGTTTAGTGGTGGTTGGAGAATGCGTATTGAATTGGCTAAAATTCTTTTAACCAAATCAAATTTATTGTTACTCGATGAACCTACAAATCACTTGGATATAGAATCGATACAATGGTTGGAAGACTTTTTAAAAGAATATCCAGGGGCCGTGATTTTAATTTCTCACGATAAAGCATTTTTGGATAACGTGACCAACCGAACAGTAGAAATATCGTTAGGAAAAATTTATGATTACAAAACGTATTACTCTAAATATTTAGAACAACGACAAGAAAGAAGAGAACAACAAATAGCAGCATATACCAACCAGCAAAAACAAATTGCTGATACCGAAAAGTTTATTGAACGATTTAGATCAAAAGCAACTAAAGCAGTTCAGGTGCAAAGTAGAATTAAGCAATTAGATAAAATTGATCGTATAGAAATTGAAGAAGAAGATAATAGTTCGATGCGATTTTTCTTTCCCCCGGCTCCACGATCAGGAAAAGTTGTGATTGAGGCCAGAAATTTAGGTAAATCGTTTGGCGATAAAGAGGTATTTAAAGATGCTAATTTCTTTGTGGAAAGAGGTAAAAAAATTGCTTTTGTTGGTAAGAATGGAGAAGGAAAAACAACGATGACCAAAATTTTGGTTGGAGAATTGGAGCATGAAGGAGAGTTAGTTATTGGACACAATGTTGAGGTGGCATATTTTGCTCAAAACCAAGCAGACGAATTAGATAAAGAATTAACCGTTTTTGAAACGATAGATAAAGCTGCTCATGGTGAAATAAGAAAGAAAGTGAGAAACCTTTTAGGTGCTTTTATGTTTGGAGGAGAGGAAGCCGATAAAAAAGTTAAAGTATTATCTGGTGGAGAACGAGCTCGTGTGGCATTGTGTAAGTTATTACTTGAACCAGTTAATTTATTGATTCTTGATGAGCCTACCAATCACTTAGATATTCGTTCTAAAGAAGTGTTAAAAGATGCACTTAAACATTATGATGGAACATTGTTGGTTATTTCTCACGATAGGGATTTCTTAGATGGCTTAGTAGAAGAAATGTATGAGTTTAAAGAAGGAAAAGTTAAAGAATTTTTAGGAGGGGTTTACGATTTCTTAAAATCTAAAAAAGTGGATACCATAAGAGAATTTGAACAAGTAGCAAAACAAGTAGAGAAAAAAGAAAAACCAGTTTCAACATCACAATTAACTTACGAAGAAAAGAAGCAATTAGATAAAGATATTAGAAAAGCTCAAAACCGAACAAATAATTTAGAGAAAAAAATAGAAGAGTTAGAAGGGAAGATAGAAGCGATTAATACCAGACTTTTAGACCCAAAATTGTATTCTGATGAGCTTCTAGCGGAATACAATGAAGTGAAATCTAACTTAGATCAAGCAATGGTAGACTGGGAAGAAAGTCAGTTGTTGGAAGAAGAATTATTGGCTAAAAAAGATTAATGAGTTTTAGTCATTGTTTCTGGAGTAGTAATAATAAAGTGAGCTAAACTTTTATTTTCTTCTTCTAAAGCCTCTAAACTTTTTTGTTCAACACAACTAATCGTAGCCACTTTTAAATCAGGATTAGCTTGTTTTAAATACCATAAAATTCCTTCATAATTATTAGAATGATAAGCACCATTATAGTGTATAAAAGTTCTTCCTTTCACCCAATTTTTTAAAATAAAGTAAGCCATAGTTGCATCTTTACTTGCTTGTGCTTGAGCTAAAAAGTCTCCATTCATTCCATGTCCATGAGCAGCCATTTTTTTCATTTCCACATAGCCAGGAAGTTTTTCATCATATTTTAGAGGCAATGGAGCAATGTATTTTTTAGCTTCATCAGATAAATGATTAAAAGCCTTAAAGCCTTGTTTACTTACCATTTTAGCATAACGTCTTGGAATGTTGGTTGCTACAAAAGTTAATTGATTTCTAACAGCAAAATCGAGTAATGGATTATAATCTGTTTTGTCATTTGGCCAAAGTTTTGCCTCACTTTTTAACGTATTATAGTCAATATGGCCGCCTAAATATTCATTAATAATTAATTGGTTATCGGCTTCATACATTTCAGCTCCAAGAGCCAAAAAATCGTTGTATTGTTCAAAAATATCTTTGGTAAGTTCGTATTGTAACCAATGGTTTATTGGGTTGTTATGCAATTCTCCAAACAAAATAATATCTGCTTCAGCTACTTTTTTAAGCAACTTCTCATAGCTTAATTTCTTGCCATTTTGGTCAAAAATTTTGTATGCTCTTTTACCATCTTTAAAAGAAGTAAGTACAATTGCTAATAAAGTTATTATTATTAATTTGAAACGCATGAGTATTTGATAATGATGCAAATCTAAACTATATATAAGAATTTGGCAACAAAATTTACAAGACAAACTCTTCGCTATTAAAGAAACAACCTCAAATTAAGAATAAGATTGCTTCAATCTCGATAACTATCGATGAAATTAGCGTTTATACTTCCATATAATCCTCAATAGGATTGCAGCTACAAATTAGATTTCTATCGCCGTAAGCATTATCAACTCTGACAACTGTTGGCCAGTATTTAGCATCTTGTAACCAACCTAAAGGGAATGCAGCTTTTTCTCTTGAATAGCTGTGTTTCCATTCTCCAGCAATAATTGCTTTTGAAGTGTGAGGAGCATTTTTTAGCACATTATCATCTTTATCAGCAGCACCAGAAAGTATTTCATTCACTTCATTTTTAATGCTAATCATAGTATCAATAAAACGATCTAACTCAGCTTTACTTTCACTTTCTGTTGGTTCAACCATAAGTGTTCCAGCTACAGGGAAAGATACCGTTGGAGCATGGAACCCGTAATCCATTAAACGTTTAGCAATATCAGTTACTTCAATCCCTGATGCTTGTTTAAAATCTCTACATTCTAAAATCATTTCATGAGCAACACGTTTATTTTCATTTGTATATAAAATACCATAATGACTTTCTAGTTTTGTTTTGATATAATTTGCATTTAAAATAGCCAGTTGAGTTGATTTTTTTAATCCCGCTGTTCCTAACATCTTAACGTATGCATAAGATATTAAGCAAACATAAGCACTTCCCCAAGGAGCAGAAGAAATTGACGTGATAGCATTTTCTCCGCCAGTTTTCACAACAGGGTTTGATGGTAAAAACTCAGTTAAATGTTTAGCAACACCAATTGGTCCAACTCCTGGTCCACCACCACCGTGAGGAATAGCAAAAGTTTTATGTAAATTTAGGTGGCAAACATCTGCACCAATATTAGCAGGGTTTGTTAATCCAACTTGTGCGTTCATATTTGCTCCATCCATATATACTTGACCGCCATTTTTATGAATAATATCGGTTATTTCAATTATGCTTTCTTCAAAAACTCCATGAGTTGAAGGATAAGTAACCATGGTACACGATAAATTTTCAGCGTGTAATTCTGCTTTTTCTTTTAAATCGGTAACATCAATATTTCCTAATTCATCACATTTGGTAACTACAACCTTCATTCCTGCCATTACAGCACTTGCAGGGTTAGTCCCGTGTGCAGATGAAGGAATTAAGGCAATATTACGATGTGTATCACCTCTACTTTCATGATAAGCTCTAATTACCATAAGCCCAGCATATTCTCCTTGAGCACCAGAGTTTGGTTGAAGCGTTACAGCGTCAAAACCAGTAATTTCAGCTAAATCTTGAGCTAAACCTTTTAGCATTTCTTGGTAACCTTCAGCTTGATTAAAAGGAACAAAAGGATGAATATTTGCCCACTCGCTCCATCCTAAAGGGATTAGTTCGGATGCAGCATTTAATTTCATTGTGCAAGACCCCAACGAAATCATGGAATGGGTTAATGATAAATCTTTATTCTCTAAACGCTTAATATAACGCATCATATCAGACTCTGAACGATAAAGAGAGAATGTTTCATGCGTTAAATAAGGTGATGTTCTTATTAAGTTTGATGGAATACCATTAATAGTAGAAGATTGGATTGATTTTCCAGTAGCAGTTGCAAAAACACTTGCTATTTCGTTAATGCTATTTTCATTTTCAGTTTCTCCAATGCTAATAGAAATAGTGTTGTTTGTGTAATAGAAGTTTACCTCTTTACCTAAAGCAATTTCTTTAATTTTTGATATCAAGCTTGCATCTGCTTCATAGGTTAGGGTATCGAAAAAACTATTATTTACTCTTCTTAAGCCTAAACTATCAATTGAAGCTGCTAATTTCCCAGCTAAATTATTAATAGTAGAGGCTATGTTTTTTATGCCTTCCGAACCATGATAAACACCATACATACCAGCAATTACAGCTAATAATACTTGTGCTGTACAAATATTAGAGGTTGCTTTATCTCTTTTTATGTGTTGTTCTCTAGTTTGAAGAGCCATTCTTAATGCCCTATTTCCTTGGTCGTCAACAGAAACACCAATAATTCTACCGGGAATATTTCTTTTGTAAGCCTCTTTAGTAGCAAAATAAGCAGCATGTGGACCACCGTAACCCATTGGCACCCCAAAACGTTGAGTAGTTCCAACAACTACATCAGCACCCCATTCTCCAGGAGGAGTTAATAAAGCCAAGCTCATTAAGTCAGCAGCAACAACTACTAAACTTTCGTTGTTATGTGCTTTTTCTACAAACGAAGTATAGTTCTCTACTTGTCCATTT
>CAXBPN010000134.1:0-7069 GCA_963977515.1 uncultured Flavobacteriales bacterium | reverse complement strand
ATTGAGATACTTAAAAATCATTCTCTCTTCTTATAATTTATTTAGGACGGGATTGATTTTTACCAAACATTATTCAACAATTGAAAACATAATAAAATATGAAACCACAAGTAAGTATTATAATGGGAAGCACTAGCGATTGGCCAGTGATGCAAAAAGCTGCTGATTTTTTAAATGAAATGAAGATTCCTTTTGAAGTGAATGCATTATCTGCTCACCGTACGCCTGATGAAGTTGAAGTTTTTGCTAAAAATGCTAAAGCAAATGGAACAAAAGTAATAATTGCTGCTGCTGGAATGGCAGCTCACTTACCTGGTGTAATTGCAGCTTTAACTCCACTACCTGTAATTGGTGTACCAATTAATGCTAGCTTAGATGGTATGGATGCGTTGTTAGCTATTGCACAAATGCCTCCAGGAATACCTGTAGCGACTGTTGCTATAAATGGAGCATTAAATGCTGGGATTTTAGCAACACAAATGATAGCTACTGGAGATGAAGAGTTATACAACAAAACCGTTGCTTACAAAGAAAATTTAAAGAAAAAAATATCTCAAGCAAACAAAGATTTATCGGAGTTTAAGTTTGAATATAGAACTAATTAAAATAAAAAGTCCCGATATTGTCGGGACTTTTTTATATCACTCCTTTTTCAGGGAATCGCCCTTTTTTTGAACGATAAAAGTTCTTAATTTCTTCAATGTCTCTATCTACATCTCCTGTCGGATAAAAAACAGGACCAAATCCTGCTTCTTTTTTACTGTAATCTAAAAACCCTAGAACAATAGGCACATTCGCTTTTTGAGCTATAAAATAAAAACCTTTTTTCCAATCTGGGCTGTAACCTCTTGTGCCTTCTGGGGTAACCATCATTACCATTTCTTTTCGATTCTCAAATGACTTCGCAATTTCATCTGTTAGTTTTGTATTTTCACTTCTATTAACAGGTACTCCTCCCATTAAATTGAGAAAAAATCCCATTGGAAAAAAGAACCATTCTTTTTTTATAAAAAACTTAACTGGTATTTTAAAGATATAAAAATATAGCCTCCCATAAAAGAAATCCCAATTGCTTGTGTGAGGTGCTGCTATAATAACATATTTGGTAATTTCTGGAGGAATTAATCCTACGGTTTTCCAACCCAATAAACGATATATAAACGCAGCTATCTTCGACACGCAGTAAAAATACTTAAAAAGAATTTCTTTGAAGTGCTTTGGGCTTATTTACATATTTAAGAGAAATTTCAAATCCTCCGTTGCCATTAGTAGCATCGGATAAATCTGAATTATTATAATCGTAAGAAACACCAAACATAAAATCAGAAAATTGTAAATAAAATTGAGGGATTATTGCATCTCCTACTCTATAATGTACTCCAAACAAAACTGCCGATTGTTTATACAATCCGGTATATCGTGTTTCTGAACCAAAACCTATTTTAAGAAGCATCCCTGCTGTAATTTCTTTATATTTTAATTGTTGTGCATAAAACATTGAAGGAACTATAGCTACCGATGAACCCGACATGTCAAATGTTCCAGAAAATTGGGCTACTATCTTCATGTTTAATTGCTCTTCTACAACACCCAAAAAATCTTGTTTTGGTTGATTAAGATGATATGCAGCAATCCCTACATTAAAACTCTTTAGTTCACTTCCTAAAAAGAATTGAGTGGCATTTTGAAATTTATAATAAACTCCAGCTCCAAGATCGGTATATAATTTAGAACTTAAACTGCTTACTTCATTTGAATTTATTTCTGTATCAAAACCTTCTCCATCAAACTGATTACCCCATGTTAACTTAGCTAATTGAGCTGAGTATTGACCAAACCCAACTTGTATTCCAGCCGAAAAACTATGGTGTTCACTTACTGGCAATATTCCTGCAACTGAAACACCTCCTAAGAAATTACCATAATTAGCATCACCTGCTGCATCTTTATAAAAATTACCGCCAATACCTAAGTGAGCTCTTTTTCCATTACCTTTAGCTATGGGCATATCAAAAGACGTTGCATAAGTTTTATAAGCTGCGCCTAAACCTCCCCATTGCGTTTTATAGTTAATAACACCTCTAAATGAACCTCTAAATGAACCAGCAGCAGCAGGGTTAATTAATTGAGGTGTTTGAGAAAATTGAGAAAAATGTGCATCTTGTCCATAAATAATTACAGATGATAATAAACCCACTATAAATACGATATTTCTTAATTTCCTCATCTCTATCTAATCAATGTGATATTGCCAGATTTAGCTTCAACATCTCCTTCCCAATAAATAACTTTCATTTTATAGACATATACTCCTGCACTAGCTTTTTTACCTTTGTAAGTTCCATCCCACCCTTCAGTTTTATCTTTTGTTTGCCAAACTAGCTCACCCCATCTATCAAAAATTGCAATAGATATTGTTTCTATTTGACCTCCATAAACATATAGCATATCATTGTTTCCATCTCCATTTGGAGAAAAAGCACCTGGGACATGAGCTCCTTGAGTTGGAGGTATTGGTATTTCAATATATACAGCTGTAATTGTGTCGTCAGCCAACACATTAAAATTTGCAAGTGCTGAAGAAGAACTTGGTAAAATAGTGTGATTTTTAGATTCCCAATGATCAAATGAATAAGTTATTGGTAATAACTCATACTCAAATAAATTAACGGTTGTGTTTGTAATGTAACTTTCGGTATAAGGATAAATTAAAGGTATTATTAAATCTACCTCAACATCTCCAGCTCCGATAGGTGATACATTATAGGTAATATCAAACGTATCCACGTATAAAAAGTGTGCAACTACACTATCATCAGCAGTTACCGTTATTGTTGCATTTGTTGTAAACTCATCTGGATTAAATCCTAAAACAGACGATTCCCAATAATCAAAAATGTACCCTGTTTGGGGAATAGCAACTAATGTTACTACCTCATTCGTAATATAGTTTTGGTATTCTGGATATAAAGCAGGCGTAACTCCATTTATAGATATATCTCCTCCTCCAACAGGAGTAACATTATAAACAATATCAAATGTTTCTATCAATACAAAGTGTGCAACAATACTGTCGGCTAAATCAGCTGTAATCTGAACCGTAGGATTTAAACTATCGGGAGTAAAAGATGTACTTAAAGATTCCCAATAATCAAAAACATACCCGGGTTGTGGTATTGCTGTTAAATCTACTGTACTTAATGTAGGGTAATAATCAGAATACACATAACCTGTTGGTACTAACCCCTCAATATTAATATCCCCACTTCCTAATGGAAAAACATCAAAAGCAATATAAGTAGAATCTTCAATAATAAAATGAGCAATTATACTATCTGCTTGGGTTATTTGTAATGAATTTTTATCGTTTGTTAAAGCAGAATCTAGCGTATGGTTAAAAATTTCCCAATATGAAAATGTGTATCCTGTATTGGAGTTTACATTTAATAAAATATCTATTCCTCCAAAATAATCTCCTTCAAAAACATAATTAGGAGGGGTTGTTGAATTAATTTCTATCTCACCTGCTCCAACAGGAAGAACATTAAATTTAACTGGATATGGCCCTGATAAATTATAACAATCTACCAAGCCATTGTCAACAGTTACGCACCTTGTTTCAATAAAGTCTCTCATGTCTTGTACATTTTGTTGCCACTGAGCAACAGAACCACCCCATTTGGCTATATGTCCAGGCATTTCAGGGGCAATAATTGCTACCATACTATCTAACATCGGTAACATATTATCACAGCTAAAAACAGTATTCCCTAAATCAATATATCTTGAAATATAATATTGTTCAAATGTTGGGTTATTCATCAACTCTTGCATTATAACTGTATGTCCTTCCCCTCCAGGGTCAGGCAAGTTTTCAGCATCGCATGGATCAGCATTTGGTGAAGTATCAGGAATACCTGTATAATTTACGTAATGCCCAAAAACAGCATCCATATCCCATAATGTATATCTCCATTTTTTCTTATCTCCAGCAGGGTCTATACCTCTCCACCATGCAGTATTCCAATTTAACCAATCTTTATTTACAATATATGAGTTTAAGCAAAAGTAATCGACCAAACTTTTCCAATTATACAAACTATCTACATAATCAAAATTTGCTTGAACAGCCATATTGTTTGTAGTAATAAAATTTAACAAAGCATTCCAATCATTCTGGGCATTCGGGGCTCCAAACTCTTCCCATGTAGCACCCCAAGTTTTCAAAAACTGAATATATTCTGGGCTATTTTTGTATTTTTCATCTTGCCCATAGTAATAGTCTGTAAAATCATTGTCATCAACTTTCTCTCTTGTTTCATAAACTCCCCAATATTGACCATTAGCATAAAGTATGCACGCATCATAGGTTCGTTCATCTAATTTCAACTTCCCTAATTGGGATAACATTTGTACATAAGGATCTCTGATATGAGCTCCCCCATTCTCAAATGGGTAATTATCACTAGCTCCAGCTTTTAAAATTATTCGCTGAAATTCATCCCTATCTTTATGTGCAAACAATTGATGGGTCACAGCATAATTATAACCATGTTGATCTCTAGCTATAAAGTCTAATCCTCTTTGATCATAAGCCCATGAGTCATTTCCATGTTTATTAAATTCTCCAGTCACTTCAGTTTGCATAATACCACTTCTATCAAAAAATTCTAATGCTCCAATGGGTTCATTTTGAGTTCCATTTAAAAGTGACATTATACCATCTCCACAAATAGAAATTACGGGAACAACATGATTTACATTTATGAAATAAGTGTTTGTTTCTATAAAACTTGGAGGAATATTAGGATCCGTACTAATTGCAATTGCTCTAACTACAGTTGTAGTAGCTACATTTATTGGCGTGCTATACAACGTTGAACTTGCTGATGGCTCTGAACCATCTAAGGTGTAATAAATATCGACATTTGAATCAGGAGATGATATTGCAACAGACTGTGCAGAAGCATAAAATCCTGGGAAAACACTTAATTGTGGGATTGTTGCATATTCTTGCATTGCATTAGCATTTGAAGCTCCTGGTGTTGAATTTGTAAAAACACTCCAAGTAGCTGCTCCATCAGTTGTTCTACCTCTCGAATCTAATAATTGATGATTTTGAATGGTTAAACTGTCTATTATTACACCACTAGCATCGGCTAATATTATTTTTTCATTCTTAGTTTGTGTAAGCTTAAAATTAGTATGGATTTCAGATCCTCCTGCTATTATGCCTCTACCTGATGCATAAACCATTAAATAACCTCCAGGAGGAATACCTATTGAGCCTGGTATTTGAAATTTTGTTGGATTACTAGCTTTATCGCTTAAATAAAATCCATTTAAATCTAAAGCTGTTCCTGATGTATTATACAATTCAACCCAATCTTCAAATTCACCAAAAAAATCTGGATCTCCGCCACTTGATGCATTAGCACAAGAATATTCGTTAATAACTATTTGAGAAAATGCTGGTTGACTAAACAGCAAAACAGTCAAAAACAATAATTTCAATATTATCTTCATAATAAAAGCTAGTTAATTTTTAAAATTAACAATTTTTTAAAGATATAATAATATATAAAAAATTGGCTTACTTGAACTCCTACTCTGTCTTGCTTACTTCTTCCGTTCTATAATGTAATGAGTAATGATTAATGATTCACCGTTTAAAGAATAAACATCTACTAATCTCCAACCATTTGATTTTAAACTATTAAGAACAGTAACAATTGAATTCATTCCATCAAAACCTTTTGAAATAACTTCGGCACCATTATTATTTCCTGTAAAAACAGCTAAACGTGCTAAACTAGATGTGCTTCCGTCAGTAGTTCTAAACTCATCTTCATTATTTAAGCGTACCTCTAAAATGGCATAATCCCCTTTTTTTGTTAAACTTTTTAACTTCCCTACAATACTAGCTTCACCTTCTTGTGCAAAGGAAGACACAGTTATTAACACACAAAAAATAGCAAAAAATAAACCTTTCATTTTATTAACTTTTATAATAGTTCAAATGTAACTTAAATTATTGAATTGGGAAATTGATTTGTGTTTGCCATTTCTCTGGGTTTGGCTCCAATGCAGGGTCTGTAATATAGACCTCCCAAGGCGGACCGATTACCTGAACTTCATTTTTTCTCATCCATTCATTAATACTAAAATATGTTTCTGGTATTCTTTCGTAAACCCCATAATGGGTAGCTGTAACATAATTTCCTGTAGCTATATAATTCAATTTAATTCTATTGTTAGTAACACTTACAGAATCTTTTATCTGAATACCAGCTTCAATATCAATCAATGCATCTGACCAAAAATGATAAATTACAATTGGAGCTAAATCAGAAACAATGTTATTTTCATCCATATAACTATTAATTTCACCATACAATTTTCCATGAATATTACTCATTTGCATTTGGTTGATAGTATCTCGAATAGATAAATACCATTGCTTTTCAGCTAAAAACTGCTTTGAAACTTTTGAGCTATTTATTTGAGGAAGATTTTCTGCATAGTTTCTTAAACTCGCTAGTTCAGCATCTAACTTTTTAACCAAATCATCTTCAACAAACATCCCTCTTATTTTAGCAATTGGGCTAAATCCAAAATCAAGAGTTATATTCCAAATCAATTCTATTCCCTTCTCTTTTTGTTTGATAAACAATTCTTCCTTAGCTTCTCCATATCCAAAATCGGAAGCAATAACTACAACTTGTTTGGTTTTTACATCTTTTATTTCTATTGTTTTATTATCCCAAACCGACCATAAGGCTATTTTTTCTTGGTTACTAATTTGTTTAAATACTAATTCTTGATTTGCATTAATAAATATCGTTTTCTCAACCTTTAGACTTGCAGGCAGAAAAAGTGAGATTAAAAACAATAAAATAAAGAGAATAGCAACTATGATTGCTAAGCGTTTAATATAATTCATTAATTATTAAAATTAGGAGCATAAAAATAAAACTTATAAAATTAACCATCCCTATTAAAAAGAAACTATTTGCAGGGCAAACGCATCTAAATCTGAAGGAAATTAACTTACTGAATATCAGCAGTT
>CAXBPN010000133.1:0-7087 GCA_963977515.1 uncultured Flavobacteriales bacterium | reverse complement strand
TTATAAGAAACAAAAAACCTCAACTACAAAGTAGTCAAGGTTTTATGCAAGTGGTGCCTCCAGGAATCGAACCAGGGACACATGGATTTTCAGTCCATTGCTCTACCGACTGAGCTAAGGCACCAATTAAATGGTCGGCAAATGTAGAAATTATTTTTATTTTGAGAAATAAAATTGGCACAATTTGTACTTTTGGTCAATATTTTTCGATGAACTTAGTCATAGACATAGGTAACACACTTACCAAGATTGCAATTTTCTCTAACAATCAAATTATTTTTAACAATAATTATGATTCTTTAGCTATAAACCAGCTAAAAGAGTTATTGAATAAATTTAATATTGTCAATTCAATAATTGCAGAAGTTAAAAGTTTTGATACCGAGTTAAGAAAATTACTTAATCAAAAAACAAATTTCTTTATACTTAATCAAAAAACAAACTTGCCATTTAATAATCAATATACTACACCAACAACTTTAGGTAAAGATCGAATTGCTGTAGTTATTGCAGCAAGCAAATTATATCCAAATACAAATGTATTGGTAATAGATGTGGGCACTTGTATTACTTTTGATTTAATTGATGCTTCAACTAATTATTTAGGCGGAGCAATTTCGCCTGGATTAGAAATGCGATTTAAATCCCTGGAGCATTTTACAGGAAAACTGCCTTTAGTAAAATTAGAAGAAAAGAATAAACCTCAATTTATAGGAAATTCTACGGTTAATTCAATAAAATCGGGAGTTTATTATGGAATAAAAAACGAAATAGAAGGGGTAATAAGTACCTATACAGAACAATATGCTGATTTAAAAATTGTTTTAACAGGAGGAAATGCCGAAAGGTTTGAATTAGCGCCAAAAAATCGCATCTTTGCAGACAAATTTTTTGTGCTGAAAGGGCTAAATGAAATTTTAAATGAGAATACAAAAATTTAAAAACTTAATTGTAGGAATATTTATTGTTGCGTTATCGCTTCAAAGTTGGGGGCAGGCAACAACAAATTCACCATATTCAAGATATGGAATAGGGGTGTTGCGTTCCGAAAGTTTTAATCAAAATTTTGCATTAGGTGGTGCAGGGTTAGGTTTTAGATCTAATAACTCATTAAATTTATTAAATCCAGCGTCATATTCTGAAATTAGCATTACAACAGTAGAATTTGGGGTAACAAATAATGCACTTTGGTTAAGCAATGGTACTCAATCTCAATTTCAAAACAACGCTTATATCGATCATATTGCTTTTGGTTTTCCAGTAATCAATAATAAATGGGGTATGTCTTTTGGGATGTTACCATATTCAAATGTAGGTTATGATTATGAAAACGAATCATCTTCTATAGTTGGTCCAGATACAATCAGCATGAATTATTATTACAAAGGAGATGGAGGATTAAATAAAGTATATTTTGGTAATGCCTTAAAGTTTAAAGTTGATTCAACATCAAATATTTCATTTGGAGCTAATGCTTCTTTAATATTTGGGTCGATAAATGCTGACAAAAAAGCTATTTATAGCGACTTACCAAATTCGTTTAATTTGTGGCAAATTACAAAAACGTCTGTTGCTGATTTTAATTTTGATGCAGGGGTTCAATACCAAAAAACATTTATAAATGCTAAGGAAGAAAAATACAATTTAACTATTGGAGCTACTTATACATTAGGCAGAGAGTTAAAAGCTAAAAATTCAGAATTATTGAGAACATTTAAAGGGAATGTTGATTTTGGCTCTTTAAGAGATACCATACTAAATGTTGAAGAACAAGCCGGAATTATTGAATTACCAGCTCAAATAGGAGTAGGAATAGCTTTTGAAAAACAAAACAAATGGACTTTACTTCTGGATTATAAAACAACGGCTTGGGATAAAGTTGAAAACTCAGAAGCTGCTTTTTATCAATACAAAATGAGCCATTCTATTAATGGTGGTTTTGAGTTTATACCTAAGTACGATGCTTTTAACAATTACTTTAAAAGAATTAAATACCGAATTGGAGCTAGATATAAAACTTCGTATTTATCCTTTAATGATAAAGACATTAATGAATATGGCATAACTTTTGGTTTGTCACTGCCAATGAAAAGAACAGATACAGCAATACCAGGTTTAAATTTTGGTGTAGAGTATGGCAAGCGAGGAACAATAGAAGCAGGGTTAGTAGAAGAGAAATTTGTAAACTTTAATTTAGGAATAACCATTAATGATAGATGGTTTATAAAAAGGAAATACGATTAAGAATAAAAATTAATTAAAATGAAAAAATTAGGATTAGTAATATTAACATTAGCAATAAGTACGTTTAGCTTTGCACAAGGTAAATATGGTGCTACGCCAGCAGATAGTATTACGTGTATAGAAAGTTTAATTTATAAAGATTACATGAAAAGTGATCCTAAATTAGCATTAAGCTTATGGAAAAAAGCATACAAAGTATGTCCAGAATCACAAGTTAGTTTATACATTAATGGAGTAAAATTATATCAAGACTTAGTAAAAGGAGCAAAAGATGCTGCTAGCCAACAAGCATATAAAGATACGATGTATTCAATTTTTGACCAACGTATTAAAGTGTTTGGAGATAAAGCAAAAGTGTTAGGTTACAAAGGTCAAACGATGTTGGTTTACAGTAAAAAAGAGTTAGATGAAATATATGCTACATTAGGCGAAGCTGTAGAATTAGGAGAAAACAATACTGCTGCCGGCACGTTGGTAGCTACAATGTTTGCTGTAGTTAACCTTGAAAAAGCGGACAAAAAAACGAAAGAAGAAGTTGTTGTAGAGTATGATAGACTAATAACTATTTGTGCAGCACATAAAGGAGATGATCAATATGCTGATGCAGATGCAAAAATTCAAAGTGTTGCTGCACCATATTTAGATTGTGAAGTTTTAGTGCCTTTAGCTGAGAAAAATTTTGAAGCAAATAAAGGGGACGTTACTTGGTTAACCAATACAGTTAAACTATTAAAGTATAAAAAATGTTATGAAGCACCAATATTTGCGAAAACGGCAGAAGCTTTATTCCCATTAGACCCTTCAGCTGAATCGGCTGAGAATATGGGTAAATTATTTTTAGGAAAAAAAGAATATAGCCAAGCAATAGAGTGGTTTGAAAAAGCTTTAGGAATGGCTGAAACAAATGAAGACAAAGCTTCATATACTTTTAGTATTGCAGAAGCATACTTGTATGCAAAAAATTATTCGTCAGCTAAATCTTATGCCCAAAAAGCAGCAGGTTTAAAAAGTGGTTGGGGAGAACCTTACATCTTAATAGGTGATGCTTATATGTACAGTTCAAAAAGTTGTGACGATGGAGAGTTAGGAAGATTTGGAGCGTATTGGGCAGCTGTTGATCAATATCAAAAAGCAAAATCTGTTGATGGTAATGCTGCAAGTGAAGCCAACAAAAAGATTGCAAGAGCATCTGCTAGTTACCCTTCTACAAAAGATTTATTCTTTTATGGAAAACAAAAAGGAGATAGCTACACATGTAAATGTTGGATTGGAGAAACAACAACCATTAGAGTTAACGATTAAAAGTGATACTATCATTTTCTAGTATAATAAAAACAATCCCGATTATTTTTATAATCGGGATTGTTTGTTCCTGTAAAAATGATATAAATGAAGTCAACGCATTAACTTCAAATGTAAAACAACCTATAAAAACAGGAAAAAATATAGAGTTAATCTATTCCGAAAAAGGGAATACAAAAATTAAAGTAAAAGCTCCTGAAATGGAAGAATATGAAGGAGAAGAAAATTTTATGGAAATGCAAAAAGGGATAGAAGTATTGTTTTATGATTCCCTTCAAAATATTACAACTACTTTAACATCAAATTATGCCATTAACCACATTGGTAAAAACATAATGGAGGCAAAAAATGATGTAGTTGTAATCAACGAAAAGGGAGAAAGATTAAATACAGAACATTTAATATGGCAGCAAGACTCAGCTAAAATTTATACCAATGAATTTGTGAAAATTACTACAGCTGAAGAAATTTTAATGGGAGAAGGATTAGTTGCTAATGAAGATTTTACCAAGTATAAAATTTTAAAAATTAAAGGAATCATCAATATAAAAGAAGAAAAAGATACCATTCAAAAAAAATAGAGTATGTATAAAGTAATTCGGTTTTTAGAGTTAATGTGGATAGTAATAGCTGTATGTTGTGTTGTAATAGGAACATATAAATTAGTAACTATCGGGTTTATGGACGCCTTGTTTTTTTATGTGTTTGCTATCTTAGCAGTTTTTTTATTTTTATTAAGAAGAAGACAACGACGCAGTATAGAAAAGCATGAATCAGAAAAATAAAATTATATCTTATCTTTAACTTGAAAAAGTTGATAAACCAAATATGACACTTACATTCGTTTTTCTTTTCTTAGCCATATTCTTTTCAGCCTTTTTTTCTGGAATGGAGATAGCTTTTGTCTCTGCCAATAAACTTAAAATTGAATTAGACAAAAAGCAAGGAGGTTGGTCAGCTAAAATACTTTCAAGTTTTATCCAAAATCCAGCAAACTTTATAAGTGCAATGCTGTTGGGCAATAACATTGCTTTAGTTATTTATGGTATGTTAATGGCTAAAATTTTAGAACCAATTATTTATCAGTTTACCAATAGCGAAGTTGTAGTATTATTAATTCAAACGTTATTATCTACATTGTTTGTTTTGTTTTTTGCAGAGTTTTTGCCAAAAGCACTTTTAAGAATAAATCCTAATAGAACATTAGCTATTGCAGCAATTCCTTTAAAATTAATTTATATTATAATTTATCCATTTAACTATTTAACTATTGGGATTTCGAACGGAATTCTTAAACTTTTTAAAGTAGATACTTCAAATAGCAATATGGCATTTTCTAAAATTGATTTAGAGCATTTTGTAATGGATATACAAGAGCGTCAAGAAGAGGGAGAGGAAATTGAACATGAAATTCAAATATTTAAAAATGCGTTAGATTTTTCTGAAGTAAAAGCAAGAGAATGTATGATTCATCGTACTGAAATTGTTGCAATGAATGTTGAAGATTCAATTGATTCATTACGTGAAAAATTTATGGAAACAGGGTTGTCTAAAATATTAATATATAGAGATAACATTGATAATATTATAGGTTATACTCATTCTTTAGAATTGTTTAAAAAACCAGAATTTATAAAATCAATTTTGATTCCTGTTGCCATTATTCCAGAATCAATGCCAGCAAATGAAATTTTAAAGCAATTTATTAAGCAACGAAGAAGTATGGCAGTTGTTGTAGATGAATTTGGAGGGACTTCTGGAGTGATTACAATGGAAGATATTGTGGAGGAAATATTTGGTGAGATTGAAGATGAATATGATGTTGAAGAATTAGTTGACAATCAATTAAACGATACAACTTTTCAGTTTTCAGCTAAAACAGAAATTGATTTTATTAACGAAAAATATAAATTAGCATTACCTGAATCTGAAGACTATGAAACCTTAGGAGGTTTTATTATTAACCTTCATGAAAGTATTCCAGAAAAAAATGAGGTAATTCTATTTAAAAATTATTCATTTACGATTGATGAGGTAAGCGAAAATAAAATAGAGTTAATAACCATTCAATCTGCTGATAATTAATTAGATGTAAGTTTTTTCTCATCTAATTTTAGACGAAGTGATTTTTGCTTATTAACTTCTTGAGCAACTAATTGTTAATTAGCTAAATTCTTCTTTTTTATTTCAACCAACAATCGTATATTCGCAACCCAAATAATTTTTATAAAATGGCAGTAATAGGTAAAATTAGAGAGAAATCATCGTTGTTGTTGATTGTTATAGGTGTAGCGATGCTAGCCTTTATTTTAGGAGATTTGTTTAAATCAGGACAAACTTTCTTTGGCGATAACAACAGTGTTGGTGAAATTGGTAATGTGCAAATTTCAGGTGTTGAATTCAATGCAAAGTACGAAGAAGGTATTACTCGTTGGGAATCTCAAAATAAAACAGCAGCAACAGAGCAAATTCGAGAATCAGTTCGAGAACAAGTTTGGAATGATATTGTTCGTGAAAAAGTATTAGGTAGTCAAATTGCTGAGTTAGGATTAACGGTAAGTCCTCAAGAATTATTCGACATGGTTCAAGGAAACGAGCCTCATCCTCAAGTGAAACAAGCATTTTCAAATCCTCAAACTGGAGAATTTAGTTCAGCACAAGTATTACAGTTTTTAAAGAGTTTAGAAACAATGCCTGTTGAAAATAAAACACAATGGTTATTGTTCGAAGAAGGGATTCAAAAAGAAAGAATAGCTTCAAAGTATTTTAATATGGTTAAAAAAGGAATGTATGCTCCTGCAGTTTTAGCTAAAAGAACACAAAAAGAACAAACAGAAAAAAGAACAATCCAATTTGTAGCTAAAAGATATTTTACTGTTGCTGATAGTACGATTACGGTTACAGAAGAAGACAAAAAAGCATATTATACTGAACATAAAAATGAATTTAAACAAGATGCTTCGAGAGAAATAGAGTACATTAAATATGATGTAGTTCCTTCTGAAGCAGATGTTGAAGCAACTAAAAAGTGGATTGAAGAAACATATACTGAGTTTAAAGCCTCAACTAACGATTCTGCTTATGTTATGTTTAATTCAGATGTTCCTTTTGATGCAAATTATTATACAGAAGCTGAGATGCCGTATGTAAATGATTCAAATTTCTTTAATACAGAAGTTGGTACAATGGTTGGTCCATACCAAGAAGGTAATGCTTATATCATTGCAAAACTTTCAAATGTAAAAATGGTTCCTGATTCAGTAAAAGCTAGACACATTTTACTAAAAACAACACAGCAACCTACAGATACATTACTTGAAGCTAAGTTAGATAGTATTAAAAGTGTGATAGAAAGAGGTGGTAAATTTGCTGATATTGCTAAAGAAATTTCTGAAGATGTAGGTTCCGCAATTGAAGGTGGAGATTTAGGATGGTTCAGAGAGGGACAAATGGTGCCAGAATTTAATGATGCTTGTTTTAATGGTAAAAAAGGTGATTTAACTATTGTGCAAACTCAATTTGGATTTCATTTAATTGAAAT
>CAXBPN010000132.1:0-7148 GCA_963977515.1 uncultured Flavobacteriales bacterium | reverse complement strand
TTGCAGCCCGTAGGGGAATCGAACCCCTGTTTCCAGGATGAAAACCTGGCGTCCTAACCCCTAGACGAACGGGCCTTTTTCCTTAAAGGAGTGCAAATTTATAATTTTTTAATATACCCACAAGCATTTTGTAGAAAATTATTCAATATTATCACTATCTGCCTGAAACTTAAAACCTAAACGTTTTGCGGTTTTTATTTTAACCGCATTGGTAACTTCAAAAATATCCATAACACTAACTTCTTTCATAGTGTCGTAAGGGGGAGTTAAAAGATCAAAATCCATTGAATATAAAATGGTTGATTCTAGTATTGACCTGATTTTTTTGTTGTCAATGACTTCACTTGCAAAATTGTTATATAGAAAGCCTAATTGACGTTTTCCTTCAATAAAAAAATGTTTTTCATTATTAATAAAACATCGTGCAACTAAATAACCAGTATCATTAATTCGATTGTATTTAAAAGAATCGGACAAAAAATTGTAAACATTTATCATCCCACAATAAGAATTTAAAGGAGTCTCTTTTAAATAAGAATTATTCCAAATTTGGTGTGATTTAGGAAATTCAAATACATTGGTGTGCATGTAAAACACTAAAATGTCACCACCAAATTTAATGTGAAATTCATAGTCTCCTTTTTCAGTAAACTCCAAAACAACTTGGTCATCTACTTTACACATCTCATCTTTTAACTCTTCAGCAAGTTGTTCAGCTTCTACTTTAAAATCACGAAAAACATCAATAGTTTTTCTAAAAACACTTTGTTTTAAGCAAGCTTTCTCCTTTAAAACATCAATTATTAACTCTTTAGGTGATTTTTTACCTGCCATTGTGTGTGAGTTTAATATGCCTTAGCAAAAATTACACGTTGTTTAGATGGAGATCCAGTTAAAATACATTTACCATCCTCCAATTTATTGTTTAAAGGAATACAACGAATAGTTGCTTTTGTTAACTCTTTAATTTTGTCTTCCGTTTCGGGTGTTCCATCCCAATGAGCACTAATAAAACCTCCATTATTTAAGTGTTTTTCAAATTCCTCCCAACTATCAGCTTTAAAAGTATTTTCTTCTCTAAAGTCAATTGCTTTTTGGTAAAGGTTATTTTGAATATTAGCTAATAAGTGATCTATTTTAGTAGCAATATCTTTCTGTTGTAAAGTTTCTTTTTCTTTAGTGTCTCTTCTTGCAACTTCTACGGTTCCATTTTCCAAATCTCTTGATCCCATTGCAATTCTTACTGGTACACCTTTAAATTCGTATTCAGCAAATTTAAACCCTGGTTTGTGAGTGTCTCTGTCGTCATATTTTACAGAAATTCCCTTTGCCTCAAGTTCAATTTTAATTTTGTTGGCTTGTTCAGAAATTTGAGCTAACTGTTCTTCTCCTTTATAAATAGGAACAATTACGACTTGTATAGGAGCTAATTTTGGAGGCAAAACCAATCCTTCATCATCAGAGTGAGTCATAATTAAAGCTCCCATTAAACGGGTAGATACACCCCAAGAAGTTGCCCAAACATATTCTTGTTTGCCTTCTTTTGTTGCAAATTTCACATCAAATGCTTTCGCAAAATTTTGACCTAAAAAGTGAGAAGTTCCTGCTTGTAATGCTTTTCCGTCTTGCATTAAAGCTTCAATACAATAAGTGTCTAAAGCACCAGCAAAACGTTCGCTAGCTGTTTTTACACCTTTAATAACAGGCATAGCCATAAAGTTTTCAGCAAATTCTGCATAAACATCTAGCATTTGTTCTGTTTCTGCAATCGCTTCTTCTTTGGTAGCATGAGCAGTATGCCCTTCTTGCCATAAAAATTCAGCAGTTCTTAAAAATAAACGTGTTCTCATTTCCCATCTAACAACGTTTGCCCATTGGTTTATCAATAAAGGTAAATCCCTGTAAGATTGAATCCACCCTTTATAGGTATTCCAAATTATGGTTTCTGATGTTGGTCTTATAATTAATTCCTCTTCTAATTTAGCTTCTGGGTCAACAATAACTCCACTTCCATCTTCAGCATTTTTTAATCTGTAATGCGTTACAACAGCACATTCTTTAGCAAAACCTTCAACATGAGCCGCTTCTTTACTTAAATATGATTTTGGTATAAATAATGGGAAGTATGCGTTTTGATGTCCCGTTGCTTTAAATTTTCTGTCTAACTCGGCTTGCATTTTTTCCCATATAGCGTAACCATAAGGTTTTATTACCATACAGCCTCTAACTGCTGAATGTTCAGCCAAATCGGCTTTTCCTACTAATTCGTTGTACCATTGCGAATAATCTTCGCTTCTTGATGTAAAATCTTTTGCCATTTATTTTAGGTATAATTATTGTTGTTAAGCGTTTAGTCTTAACTTTAAGATTGGTAAAATTACTCGATTTTTATAAACTAACTGTAATGAAAACAATTAAACTATTTTTTTTACTTATCATTTCATTTTTTCTTAGTGCAAATGCTTTTGCTCAAGATGAATTTTATAATAATTCTCCAAAAGAAAATAGAGAGGTGGTTAATAATGTTAATGTTGATGATGCGGAAGGAGATAATGTTGATAATTATGTTACCGAGCGTGATTACAAGAACAATAGTTATCAAGAAGAGGAAGTGATGAATACTGATGAAGAAGTGATTCTTGAGGAGGAAAGAAAGAAGCGACAAAGAAGAAATAGGGCAGAGATTGCTGCAGAAGTGTTTTTTGATGTGATTGTAAATGCTGCTTTTATAGTTGTTGCTTTTTGGCAATAAAGTTTTGGCATAGTATTTGGTTCTTTAACAGAAAATTAACAAATATCCAAGTTTAACAAAGTAGGAGGATTAATTATGAAAACAATTAAAATAATAGGATTACCACTAGCATTTTTGCTAATAATAGGGAATGTGTTTGCTCAAGATGATTTTTATCCTTCGAGCAAAAAAAAGAATAAAGAGGTAGTAATATCTCCCGTTGATAAAAAAGTTACTGATGATGAATATTCAACAGCAACGGATTATTACGTTAATACGAGAGAGCAAGAAGCAGAAGCTAGATATAATGACCAAATGGGTATTACAGATAGCACTACTTATTACCAAGATGAAAATGGAGATTTACGTGTTACAAATAACTATTACAGTGGTGATAATTATGATTATTCAAACGAATATTATGATTATGAATACTCATCAAGAATAAAAAGATTTCACAGACCTTCTAGTCGTTATAATTATTATGACGATTATTATACAAACTATTACTGGTATGATCATAATCCTTATAACTATGGAGTAAGCGTATATACTAGCTATGGTTGGTGGAACCCAAGACCTTGGAACTGGAATTTTGGTTGGTCATGGAACTCTGGTTGGTATGGTGGCTGGGGTCATAACAACTATGGTTATTATGGAAATTCTTACTGGAATGGTTATAATCATGGTTATAATGACGGATACTATGCAAACAATTATTACAATAGTTATGATAGAAATAGTAACTATTATGGACATAGAGGTACAAATTCTGGGTATTCAGGATATGGTAAAGGTGGAGGTCGCCCAAGTGGATCGGGGATGACTGTTCATAATTCTAATAAACCAACTGTTGGAAAAGGAAGAACCTTTGGAGAAAAATATGAGACTGCGATAAAACAGAATACATTAAATACTAATTCAAATGGTGTTAGACCTAGAACAAGCAATGCAACTAATAATGTTCAAGTAAAACCTCGAACTGGAAATACTAATACTTATTCTCAACCAAGAACTACTAGTAGTTCTCCGCAGGTAATACCAAGAACATCGACAAATGCAACTAATAATGGATATAATAAGCCGAGAACTACGAATACAAATACTTATTCGCAGCCAAGGACTAATCCAAATACAACACCTAAACCGAGAACAAATAATAATATAAATTATAATAAACCGAGAACAAATTCTGGGAATACAGGGGTTTCTCCAAGGTATAATAAACCGAGAACAATTAATAATGGCGGAAATACTCAGCCTAGAAACACTGGAGGGACAAAACCGAGAACATATACAAAACCAGCATCAAAACCTACTTATAATAAGCCAAAAACGAATACTAATTATTCGAGACCAAGTAACTCATATAGTAAGCCTTCTGGAGGCAATTATAATAGAGGTAACTCTGGAGGAAGAAGTGGTGGTAGCTCAGGAAGAAGGCCAAGATAATAGTTAAGCTTATAAAAATAGATGAAAATGAAAAAATTAGTAATAGGAATTTTTATACTTCTAAGTTGTGTTGGTGCTAACGCTCAAAATGAATTTGATGTGTTGAGGTATTCAAATATTGAATATTTTGGAGATGCAAGATTTAATGCAATGGGAGGGTCTTTTGGTGCTTTGGGTGCAAATATGTCATCATTAAGTATTAATCCTGGAGGGATAGGAGTTTACAAAAGCTCAGATATTTCGTTTACCCCTGCATTTCATTATAATTTTTCTGAAAGTAATTTAGATGGGAATAGGATTGATGATGGTAAACTAAATTTCCATTTTTCAAATATTGGGCTAGTTATAAATTTTGAAGGCGTAGGAAATTGGGAAAGTACTAGCTTTGGAATGGGATATAATAGAACAAGTAACTTTAATACAAGTATTTCGGCTAAAGGAGAAACAAATTTGACTTCATTAACCCAGTTTACTGATGAGTTAAATGCCAATGGAGGTACATATGATGGTGATATTGAAGTACTTTATCCTTTTACGGCTAATTTACCTTATCAAACATATTTAGTAAACCCAATTTCTGGAGATTCATTGCATTATGATAATGTTTTTTCTAATTCAACTAATATGGAACAATACACAACCTATGAAACAAGAGGTGGAACAGGTGAAATGTTTTTTGCTTTTGGCGGAAATTATGCTGATAAATTATTTTTAGGAGCTTCATTTGGTATTCCAACTGTAAAATATGTATATGACAGGAACTATACCGAAACAGCTGCTGAAAAAGATACCATGAGCGATTTTAAATCGTTTACGATACAGGATTACGTTAAAACAACTGGAGCTGGATTTAATTTTAAATTAGGATTAATCTATAAAGTTAATGACTGGGTTCGTTTAGGTATGGCTTTTCATACACCTACTCTTTACGCTTTAGCTGACGATTATAACACTTCTATTCGCTCAGAAATGAAAGATGGAACGGTTTACGAATATTCAACTCCTTATGGACAATACAATTATATAATGACAACTCCTTATCGTTTTATTAGTAGTGCCGCTTTTATTGTAGGTTCACATGGTGTAATTAATATAGATTATGAGTTGGTTGATTACACAACAGGACGATTAAAGGCAGATAATAGTTATGAAACAAATGGGTATAATTTTTCTGAAGAAAATGAAAGTGTGAGAAATAATTTTCAATTAACTCAAAATGTAAGGGTAGGTTCAGAATGGCGTTTAGATCCTTTTAGATTAAGAGCGGGTTACCGTTATCAAGGAGATCCTTTAAAAAACTCATTTAATGTTGATAACAGTTCAAATACTTATTCGATTGGTGCAGGAATTAAAGAAGAAGGATATTATTTTGATATCGCTTATGCTTTAAAAGTGTATAAAAGTCAAACAACAATAGTAGAAAGTCAAGCCGATTATGCACCAACTGACTTAAAAGACCATTATATTACATTTACCTTAGGTTTTAGGTTTTAGAATTGATGTAGCCTAATATGGCAAGTGTAAATATTACAATTGCGAAAATATAAAGTCCCCAATTTACATACTTATTGGAAATAGTAGGTTTTCGATATTTAGCACTTACCAAATAATTTATTTTTTCTACTTTTTTTAAATCAACATTTTTAATCCCAAAAAAGTAAATAATTTTCTGGGGTTGCTCTTCAATTTCTGATTCAAACCAAATATTCTGTTCCTCTAATAACTCTTGAAAATAGTTAGCTCTTTCTTGAATAAAGAAGTGAAAGATAGTGTACGATTTTCTTGTTGGATGCTCGTTGTAGTTTGTTATGTTTATCATTTACTTGATACGTAATTTTCGACCAACGATAAGCGTTTTATTTCTTTTTATTCCATTTAGATCGCAAAGTTCATTTACGCTAATACCGTAACGACCTGCAATTTTATACATAAAATCCCCTCTTGCAATAGTATGATATTCAATACCTAAAGGTAAGGCAGTATAGCTGTATTTACGTTTGGTTAGCTCTAACGAATCACTAATTAAAGAGTTCTTTTTAAATGAAATTAAATGTTTAGGGTTTAGCGGTTTTCCTTTAAACCTAACTTCAAAATGTAAATGACTACCACTTGAGTGTCCAGAACTACCTCCAAGACCTATCACTTGCCCAGCTTCAACAATATCGCCAGGTTTTACTTTTAACCTGTGCAAATGGGCATAAAGCGTTTCTAATCCATTGTAATGACGTACCACCACAACTCTTCCATATCCAGGATGGTATAATGCAATTCTTACCATCCCATCAAAAGAAGCAACTACAGGATCCCAAACTTGTAAATCTAAGTCAATACCGTTATGGTTTCTACTGTTTCTCCATCCAAAATTTGAAGTTACAACAGGGTCTTGAATTGGAGCAACAAAATTACAAAAGTTAGCAGTATCAACTAGCGTTAATGTTAAAGAGGTGTCTTCTTTTGTGATAGATTCATCATAAGGTAAAATATTTTTGGTGTCCCATTTTCCATACATTGAGTTGGAAGGAATTGGAGAATCTTCGTAATAATTAGTTAATGAAACGTAAAAATCATGTTCAAGTAATCTACTTTCGGCATAATCATTTATTTCTCTAATAAGATTTTTGGGTACATTTTTTTGGTCAAGTAATGAATCAATTAAAGTAATAATTGCATTTCCAGAAAGGCTTGAAAGGTTATTGTAAAGTGGGTTACTAGGGGTAATTACTAATGCCGAAACGGTGTCTTTTGCATGTTTTGTTTCGTCAGAATTATTATGGCATAATCCTAGCTTTGGGAAGTTTCCCAACAAAATAACCAAGAATAATAATTTAATAAATCTGTCCATATTTTTAACACAAAGGGCGACCAAGATAATAAAAAAATATTTTTATTGTTAATTTTTAACAAATAGTTTCAGGGCAAACGCATCTAAATTATCATAACCTTCCGTAAATATTCATTATCCCAT
>CAXBPN010000131.1:0-7149 GCA_963977515.1 uncultured Flavobacteriales bacterium | reverse complement strand
CAAAATTAAATAGAATAAATTCTATTGCTAAAGTTTTGCAACGGTCTTATATTATCTTAATAGGGTTAAATATCCCTTTATTTTTTCTTTGTTACCATTGATGTCACTATAATTAATTACCCAATAATAAGTTCCTTCGGGTACTTCGTCTCCTGTTGTTGTCTTTCCGTTCCAGCCTATATTTAAAAAGTTTGAATCAAATATTAGTTGTCCCCATCTATTATATATAGATGTATTCATAAAAATAATATTTTTACTAATAG
The DNA here is from genome assembly GCA_963977515.1 of uncultured Flavobacteriales bacterium. Classification (GTDB taxonomy): domain Bacteria; phylum Bacteroidota; class Bacteroidia; order Flavobacteriales_E; family Vicingaceae; genus Vicingus. Next base: position 6,886 of record CAXBPN010000131.1, on the reverse strand, counting down.
TTGGAGTAAATAATTCATTAAAGCCATCATTGTTAGGGGTAAAAACATTTGGTATAACTAATTTTACTTCATCACAATTTTCTATTAGAACATTTATGGAATAGGTAGTAATACAACTATCAACTGTAACTTCAACAATATATTCTCCAGAATTTGTAACATTGAAAAATGAATTTTTTGAATAGTTTTGCCATAAGTAGGTAGCATTTGTAGTTGTAGCATCAAGTGTAATTTCTTCTCCAATACAAATGATAGTATCATTCTTTAGACTAAAGAAAGGTGGCGAAATAAGAGTTACATTAATTGTATCAGAAACAGTAGAATCACCATTACAAGTTACTGCAGTAGTCTGAACCCAATATTCACCAGGTTCATTGATTATAATTTGTGAATCTGAAGAACCATTAGACCATAAATAGTTATCTACAGAGTTTGATAAAATTGGATTAAGTAACATTTGTTGACCATTATAACATAGAAGTTGGTCAATTCCTAAATTACTAAATGGAAGTTGTGGTATTGTCGTTGCTCCTAGTACAAGTGAACCAAAGTTGGGATTGAGAACAAACTGATAACTTGGTGATGTTCCTGTAATGTCAAATTTATAAAGATTCGATGATGTTACGGCATAAAACTCTTCTTGACAACCAGCAGTAGTAATCCCATAAAATGCAGGACTGTATCCAAGAATAATAGAGTTAGCAGGATTGTTATAATCTATTTTAATTAGACGTGTATTACTCATGTTACCTTGCTCATGACCAGTAAGATAAAGTTCTCCTTGATAGAAGGTTAAATCTCCAGCAGAAGCATACCCTGTACCACAGCTCCCTAGTGATACTATTGATTGATTAATTACATCAATTTTGTATAAAACATCAGAAATTCCAGTCATAGCATATAAGTCTCCATTACTATCAAATGTTAAGGCATTAAAATTTGAGGTTGGCCAAGAATTAATACCTGCTGAAGTAACATTTCCAGTGAGAAGATCAATTTCTACAAGACCCCATCCTGATGTGCCATAAAGCTTATTGTTTATAGGGTTAAATGCAATGTCATCATAATCACCTTGTGTATAACACAAAACACTAGTAGTTGAATCAGTTAGGTTCAATGCTTGTATAGATCCATCACTACATGAGACAATTATGTTCTGACTTTTTATGGTAGAAACATATAAGAAACATAGGAATAGAAGTATTAAGAACCTCATATAACAAGTTTGTTAAATTATTAGAATAATCTACACCGCCATCAACTGGATGTTACTCAAGTTTTTGTAAATCCCGTTTTCTTTTTTAATCAATTCATCGTGAGTACCGGTCTCTTTAATTTTCCCGTTTTCCAATACCAATATTTTATCAGCATTTTTAATGGTACTTAATCGGTGAGCAATTACAATAGATGTTCGTCCTTTCATTAAACGTTCTAAAGCTTCTTGTACTAATCGTTCGCTTTCGCTATCTAAAGCACTTGTAGCTTCATCTAAAACCAGTATAGAAGGATCTCTTAAAATTGCTCTTGCTATTGCTATCCGTTGTTTTTGTCCACCACTTAATTGTATTCCTCTATCTCCAACTATCGTTTCAAATTTCTCAGGGAAACTTTCTACAAACTCTAATGCATTGGCTTGTTTAGCTGCAGCAAATATTTCTTCATCCGTTGCACCAGGTTTACCGTATTCAATGTTTTCTTTTATGGTTCCTCCAAAAAGCATTACCTCTTGAGGTACTAAAGCCATTTGGCTTCTTATTTCAGATAAATGATAATCGTTAAAATCTTTACCATCTATAGTGATTGCTCCTTCGGTAGGTTTGTAAAAACCAAAAATTAAAGCAGCAATAGTAGATTTACCTGCACCACTTGGTCCAACAAAAGCAATTTGCTTACCATGTTCTACCGAAAATGAAATATCTCGGATTACTTCTATATCTCTTCTTGAAGGGTAAGAGAAGCATACATTGTTAAAGCTTAAGTTACCTTCAATTTTAATGGTATTCGATTTTGTTAAAGCAATGTCTTCTGTTTTTTCTTCTAAAATATCCATTAAACTTTCTGTTGCTCCAATTGCTTTTTGTAGTTGCGAAAATAAATCGGCAGTACCACCAAATGAAACACCTATAAAGGCAGCATATAAAGCAAATTGTAATAATTCTCCAATAGTAATTCCTTTAGTTGGGTCAAGTTCGTTAATCGCAACCATGTGTAAACCGTACCATATTATAGCCATTAAACCAGAACCAGCAACAAACATAATTAAGCCAATAAACATTCCTCTCCATTTCGCTCTTTTAATAGATGTAGTTACCGATTGGTCGATACTTTTATTGTAACGTAAAATTTCAAAAAATTCATTAGCATAAGCTTTTACACTTGCTATTCCATGTAAAGTTTCATCAACTACTTTATTCGATTCTGTAATATCATCTTGAGCAACAACCGATAGTTTTTTAATGAATTTACCAAAGAAAACACCTATTAAAGCAATAACAGGAATTAAAGCAATAATAAAAACGGTTAATCTTCCAGAAATGTAAACCAAGAAAAATAAGCCAACAGGAATTGTGATGATTTGACGAATAATTTCAGCAATGGTAATTGTAAATGTTTCTTGTAATAATGAAACATCAGCACTAATTCTACTGCTTAATTCACCAACTCTTTTCTGAGAAAAGAAACTCATTGGAGAAGAAATTAAGTGTTGGTAGGTTTTTGTTTTTAAAAGTGCTAAAGACTTGTGTGCAACTATTCCGAACAAATAAATTCTTAAAAATGCTGAAAATCCAATCACAAAAAATAAGCCTATTAATACTTGGATAAAAAATTTCACTTCTACATCAGATGAACTTTTTACAGCATCCATTAAGTTTCCTAAGATTCTTGGAAAAGCTAGCATTGCAACTGTAGAGAACAATAATACTATCATTCCAATTCCAAATGTGAATCTAAATGGTTTTATAAATTGAAATACTCTTAAAGCTTTTCTTGTCGATTCTTTCGAAAATTTTGGTCTATCTTTTCTTGCCATTAGAATTTTTTCTTGTTTTTATCTTGAAAATCTAAAGAGGTTATCCCTAGTTTTTTTAATAATCTTTTGATATTTAGTTTTAAAGGTTCTTTGATAGATGTTGCCATTTTTTTTCCAATAGCATCATCAGGTCTTGCTTTAAAATGAGAATCTACATATTTAAATCCCTTATCTGGTTTTGTTGAGTAGTAGGTGTAAAATGATTTACGAGTTTCACCTTCAGGAACAGTTATTTTTCCGTAACCATGAGGAGTTGTTTCGTTAGTTAAAAAGATAACAGCTCTATTCCAATCGCAAGGAATAGTTGCTTCGCATTTTGTCATTTTCTGATCCCATAACTCTAAATCTCCACCATACTCTGGTTTCCATTCTTTATTGAGGTAAATTAAAAAGTTTAACCTCCGCCAAAGATCCTCCATTGGGTTGTAGTTAGAGTCGATGTGAACATCAACATAACTACCATTTGAACCTTGATGAACACCAGCTCCTAAAGCATCATCAGATGTAACCAAACCAGTTAACCCTGTTATGGTTTCAATATTCTTAATAAAATTAGGATGAGCTAAAGCTTTTTTTACCACTAAAAAGTCAGGATGAAAACGGTCAAAATGATAGTCTTCATTTTTATTTTCGTTTAAACTTTTACGCTTTACGTTTAAAATGTCCATTTTCGGGAAATTCTCGTAAAGTGAAGTTGCAAACTCTTCGTCTAAAAAGTTAGGTAAAACAACATGTTTACATGGTTTTCCATTCTCAAAATCGTGTTTTAGCTGAAGTATTTTTTCTTCGTCTAAATAGATAGGATTTATAACGTTTTTCATTAAAATGATTATTTACAAGCTAGCAAAGGTAATAATTTATATAGTTGCTAGACTTGTTGCCGGATTAGTTCCGGCATCTTTTATATTTATAGTGAAGGCTATACCTAAAAAATGTACTTTTATTAGTATGAAAACTTATTATGTATATATGTTAACAAACAAGCATAATACTGTGTTATATACTGGGTTTACAGATGATTTAGAAAGAAGAGTAAGTGAACATAAAAGAAAAATTAACCCTTATAGTTTTACCTCAAGATATAATTGTAACAAATTAATTTATTTTGAAGAATATGAAAATATTGAGGATGCATTTAATCGAGAGAAACAACTAAAAAAATATAAACGAGCTTGGAAAGAAAATTTAATAAATGAAAATAATTCTAATTGGGATGATTTATCTAAAGAATGGTATGATTAATACTTAATATGAGACCCCGCAACAAGTGCGGGGACGATTATTAGAAGTAGTTAACAAAGCCAAAGTGAACTTTAGCATTTTTAAATAATATTGGATTGTCGAATTGTTTACCTAAAGCATAGCTAATGGAAAAGATACCTGCTTTTGTTTCAAAACTCATACCTGCACCAAAACCAAAAGGAGTATCGGATATGTTTGAATTGATTTTACGGTTTTCGTAATATGCTCCATCAGCAAACAAGTAGAGATAAGAGTTCTGTTCTAAAATAAAACGATATTCTATGGTTTGCACCGTAAATGCTGAAGTGTAAATGGATTCTTCATCAAATCCCCTCAACGTAAAAAGCCCACCTATTCTTAATAATTCATTTTCAAAAAGGTTATCATTATAAGTTAATCCATTTTGTGTTCCAACTTTAATCACGCTTCTGTTTTTTATAGGGAAATATATACTGGCGTTTAAACTTACATTATATAAGTTGGAGTTGAGTTTTATATCGTCATATAGGCTTTCATTCAATACGTTATTTTTTTTGATTTTTTTTGTCCCTAAAGCACCTTCAGTATCTATTTCGTATCCTTTTCTAGGGTTTAAACGATAGTCTAGTTTGGCATAATAAAAACTAATTCCATAAAGCTGAGTAGATATATCAGCAAAATTGGGTAAAATGGTAAGTGATTCAAATCCAGCAGTAGATAATAATGACGAAGATTTATTTTGAAAAAGTACACTCATGTAATTGTTACCTTTTAAAATGTATCGGATTCCAATTTTATTAAAAACATCAATAAAAGTAGTGTCCTTTTTATACAATTTAAAATTGTAGTCAAATCCAAAAGGGGTGTTAAACAAAAAGGGGTAACTAAATTTAGCTTTTAAATCTTGCGTATTTTTTTGAATAGACCTCCAGTTAAAATCAATTTCTTCGCCTTTTTTAAATGAATTTACAAGGTTTAACTTTACATCACCTGTAAAACGAATTTCTCCAGTATTATTATCCGGTTGAATACCTAAAACACCATTAAAACGACTCGCTTTTTTCTTTTTTAGATGAAGTAAAAGTTCATTTTCATGTTCTTTAAATATTACCTTAAAAGGCTGGTTTTCTTCAACAAAAGGAAGTTCTTTAATTCGATTACTAATATTTTTAATAAGTGTTTCGTTGTAATAATCACCATCTTTTATTCGAATGTAATTTTGTATGTATTGGTCAGAAATCGTTGCTGTACCAACTATTTTAACACTATCAACCAAACAGAACTTATTTTTAGTAAGGTTAAGATTGGCTGAAATGGTATTCTTAAAAATACCTAAGCTATCTATTTGTAATGAAGCAAAAGGAAAACCATTGTTTTCGTAATGCTTAATAATTTTTTCATAAAAAGAATATAATTGACGATTATTAAAAGGACGATTCATGAAAATTTTATCTCTAAACCCAATTTTACTCAATACTTCTTCGTCAATATTTGAGGTAGTTAAATAAGTCCATTTGTATTGTTTTCCTAGATGTAAATAGACTTTAAATTGTATAGAATCAATCAAAATACTGTCTATTGTGGCGGTTAAATAAGCTTGACTGTTAAGTTGGCTAATTACCTCTTTAAGTTCTGCTTTAAGTTCTGCTTGATTGATGTATTTGTTATAGGATACTATTTTAATAGGCTTTAAAATGGTATCATTAAACGCTAATTTTAATTCAATTTTTTGAGAAAAAAGTTGAGTAAAACTAAAAAATAAAATGAGTAATATGAAGTTGGTTTTTGTCAAAATAGAATAGTAGAACGCTAAAGGTAAGAGATTATTCTATACGCCAATCTATAGGTGTTTTTCCCATAGCGACTAACAAATCATTGGTTTTTCTAAAATGTTTATTTCCAAACCAATAGCCTCTGTTGGCACTTAATGGTGATGGATGACCAGTTGTTAGAATATGATGTTTTTTTGTGTCAATTTTTGCTCCTTTTTTTTTTGCAAAACCTCCCCATAATAAAAAGACTATCCCTTCTCGTTGAGTGGACAGTTGTTGAATAGCAGCATCTGTAAATTTTTGCCAACCAATATTTTGATGAGAATTTGGATCGCTTTCTCTTACTGTTAAGCTTGCATTTAATAAAAGCACTCCTTGTTTTGCCCAAGAACTTAAATTTCCATTTTTAGGAGTAGGAATATTTAAGTCAGATTTTAATTCTTTAAAAATATTTTCTAGTGAGGGTGGAAATTTAATACCATCCTGAACAGAAAATGACAAACCATGAGCTTGACCTTTGCCATGGTATGGGTCTTGCCCAATAATAACAACCTTTACATCATTAAAAGGAGTGGAGTTAAACGCATTAAAAATAGCCTTGTTAGGAGGGTAGATGGTAAATTTTTTCTGTTCATCTATTAAAATAGATTTTAGCTTTAAAAAATATTCGTTTGTAAACTCATTATTTAAAACGTGTCTCCAACTTTCTTCTATTTTTGGATTTATAACCTGCATGAATAACAAAATTAACTAAAATTAGATGAAATAAATTTTTAAGATTTAGTATTGTAAAATAAGGCTATAAACTCAGGGCAAACGCATCTAAATCTGAAGGAAATTAACTTACTGAATATCAGCAGTT
>CAXBPN010000130.1:0-7236 GCA_963977515.1 uncultured Flavobacteriales bacterium | reverse complement strand
GGGATAATGAATATTTACGGAAGGTTATGATAATTTAGATGCGTTTGCCCTGGGATTATTAGGCTTAACAAAATTTTCAACTTTATTATTTTGTACTTTACTAAACTCTGGAAATAATTGCAACTGCTCCTTTTGGTAAACTCTATAATTACTCATTGGTTCTCTAACCGCAGACAACTTACCATCTCTATCCCATCTTCTAAGGGTTTCTGTACTTTTACCTAATATATCCGCAACTTCGGAAATTGAATAATAATTTTTCATAACCTAACTACACAACATTACACATGGTTACAAATCTAAAGAAATAAAAACACGTTGGGTAACAATGTGTATAAAAAATAGCGAATTATTTTTTCAACCAAACATTCATCCTTGATTTACAATACATTATATTTGAAAATCCGTTCTGTGAATCGCTACTTTTCATACACGGGTCGTTAAACGAAATCACTCATTACTCCAAACCAAACATTTTTTATTTTCCCATTTCCCCTTTAAACTTTCTGATGGAATAATATCTCCTTCACAGTCTAAAAAATTACCTTGTTCATCGGTTTTAATTATTTTACAACTTCCTTTTTTCACTTCCTCAACAACTTTAATTATTAAATTCTCAGATGTATTTGCACCTATTTTTAGTCCAACAGCATTATTAAACAAATCCATTTCAGTACTAATTTTATCGGGCAAACTCCCCTCCTCTTTATTTCCTTTTTTAAAATCTCTTTTATTGCCTTTTTCATGAGCAATTCCTAATCGTTTTGCTTTTCGTTGTCCAATAGTTTGGGTTAAACTTACCATCCAATACGTATGTCTAAACGCATCAACTTGATCACCATTCCCTACTCCCTTTAATAATTTGTTTTGTAGTATCGAATCCGTTTTTAATCTAGCTAATTGTGAAATTTTTAATGCTTTTTTTGCCACAAAAGGATGACAAACTACCCACCGTTTTTCTGGACAGCTCAATTTTTTAAAACTTTTTAAAGCATTATTTTGTGCCAAAACCGTTAAACTCTGAACAAAAAAACTAGTTATTAAAAGGAATTTAAAAAGCATTATTAAGTAGTTGATACAGGGGTTATTTAAAAACGAAAATACAGCTTTTTATTTATGGAAAAATAGATTTTTTAGCCTATTTTTGTGACTTTCAGAAAAAAACGAGACTTACATAAAACAAATATAATGGCACAAGTAGAATTGATAATGCCTAAGATGGGCGAGAGTGTTGCTGAAGCAACGATTACAAATTGGTTAAAAGAAGTTGGAGATACAATTGAAGCTGATGAAGCAGTTGTTGAAATTGCAACCGATAAAGTTGACTCGGAAGTTCCATCTACAAGTGAAGGTATTTTACTTAAAAAATTATTTAATGATGGTGATGTTGTTCAGGTAGGACAAGCAATTGCTATTATTGGATCAGAAGGTGATGCTGCAGAGCCAGTAGCTGCAAGCACTCCTGCTGCTGCAACTGCTCCAGTTGCAGAAGTTACTGCTGCTACTCCAGTTGTTGGAGTTGCATCAACTGAAAAAATTACAGCATCTTCTTCAAATAAATTTTTCTCTCCTTTGGTAAGAAGTATTGCCGAAAAAGAAGGGGTTTCTATCAATGAATTGGAAGAAATTAATGGGACTGGTGCCGAAGGTAGAGTTACTAAAAAAGATATTTTAAACTATTTACCAAACAGAAGTAACGGACAAGTTACTGTTCAACCAGTAGCTGCTCCTGCACCTCAACCATCTGCTCCACAAGCTGAAAAACCGGATGCTGCTCCAGTTAAAAAAGCTAACGTTCCTGTAATAGAAGGTGATGAGATTATTGAAATGGACAGAATGAGAAAACTTATTGCTGAACACATGGTAATGTCAAAACACACTTCTCCTCACGTTACATCTTATGTTGAGGCTGACGTTACAAATATTGTAATGTGGAGAAACAAAGTAAAAGATAAATTCTTAAAACAAGAAAACGAAAAAATTACTTTCACACCTATTTTCATGGAAGCAATTGTTAAGGCAATTAAAGATTTTCCTATGATAAATGTTTCTGTTGATGGTGACAATATTATAAAACGTAAAAACATTAACTTAGGTATGGCTACAGCTTTACCTAGCGGAAACTTAATTGTACCGGTAATTAAAAATGCTGATCAATTAAATTTAGTTGGAATTACAAAACAAGTAAATGGATTAGCTAATAAAGCAAGAAATAACAAACTAGCTCCTGATGATATTCAAGGAGGAACGTACACAGTTACTAATGTGGGTACTTTTGGTAACGTAATGGGAACACCTATTATTAATCAACCACAAGTAGCAATTTTAGCTTTGGGTGCAATACGTAAAATACCAGCAGTAATCGAAACTCCACAAGGAGATGCTATTGCAATACGTCACAAAATGTTCTTATCACATGCTTATGACCATAGAGTTGTTGATGGTGCTTTAGGTGGAATGTTTGTGAGAAGAGTTGCTGATTATCTTGAAGAATTTGATGTTAATCGAGAAATATAATAGATTCGTAGTACCAAGTACAAATTATAAATTTTGTTAAGTACTTCAAATAAAATATATTTGTAAGAATTATAGAGAAAAAACCGATGAAAAAAATACTACTATTATTACTTGTTTGTCTGAGTGTTACCCTTATTAATGCCCAAGATTCTTTTAACCAAAAATTTCTTGAAGCTAACACCTTAATGGAAGAAAGTACTTACAATTTGGCACTACCTATATGGTTAGAGTTAAATCTTGAACAACCTGACAATAATAATATTAATTATAAAATAGGGGTATGCTATATTCATTCTGCCAACGAGAAAAGTAAATCGCTACCATATTTAGTCAAAGCAGTAGAAAATACCACAAACAATTACGATCCATTTTCTCATAGCGAAAAACAAGCTCCAATTGAATCTTATTTTTATTTAGCTCAAGCTTACCACTTAAATTATGAGTTGGATAAAGCAATGGAGAATTACACTACTTTTCAAGATAAAATATCTAAAAAACATTATCTATATGATGATCTAGAACATTATAAACAACAATGTTTAAACGCTCAAGAAGCAATTAAAAACCCTGTAAATATTATTGTAAATAATTTAGGTAATAAAATCAATACTGAATACCCAGAATACAGTCCTGTAGTTTCTCTAGATGAGTCAACCATTTATTTTACATCTCGAAGATTAAGAGCTGATAGTTCAAATTATTTCTACAAAGATGAAAATGATGGAATGTATTATGAAGATATTTTTATGTCTGAAAATATTGATGGTGTATGGACAGATCCTCAACCATTATCAATTAACACAGAAAACCATGAAGCAACTATAAACATGTCTTTAGATGGTCAAACCTTATTTATTTATAAGGATGATAATGGGAATGGTAACCTATACGCTACAAATAAAGTTGATGATGATTGGACAACACCTCAATTATTAGGCTCTGATATTAACTCTGATGCTGATGAAACTCATGCAGCTTTATCTCCTGATGGTAAAATACTTTATTTTGTTAGTAACAGAGAGAAAGGTATTGGTGGTCAAGATATTTATTTCTGTAAACAACTACCAACAGGGGAATGGGCGAAAGCTCAAAATATAGGAACGGCATTAAACACCAAATATGATGAAGATGGAATATTTATCCACCCAGATGGAAAAACCTTATATTTTAGTTCAAAAGGACATAAAAGTATTGGTGGATTTGATATTTTTTACGCTGAATTTGATGAAGAAACTGAAACCTGGGGAACTCCTATTAATCTAGGTTATCCCGTTAACTCAACTGATGATGATGTGTTTTTTGTTACATCCGCTGATGGAAAAAGAGGGTACTACTCTTCTATACAAAACAAAGGGATGGGTGAAAAAGATATTTATATGATATCATTAGTTGACGCAAAAGAAAAACCATTAACCTTATTAACTGGTATTATTAGAGTTATTGGTGAGGAAAAATTACCCGATAATACTCAAATAACTGTAACAGATAATGCAACTGGAGATTTGATTGGAATTTATAAACCGAGAAAAAGAGATGGTAAGTTCAGTATTATTCTAGAACCTAATATGGATTATCATATTGTATATGCAGCTTCTACTTATACCCAAGAAGAAGATCTTTATGTTCCACCTGTATCGTCATTTAAAGAAATTAACAGAGGTATCGAGTTACAAGATGTTGTTTTTGGTGAGCAAAATAATATGATTACCTATTTAAAAGGTTTTATTGAGTATAAAAAACTATTAGCTGCTGGTACTAAAATTAGTTTGCTTGATGAAAATGACAAAGTATTAGAATCAACAAAATCTGATGCTAAAGGTTTTTTTAAATTTGAAAATTTAAAACCTGACGAATATTATTTGGTAAGATTAGATGGTGTTGATGATGATTTTATCAATAACGCAAAAGTATATGTTGTTAATTCAAAAGGAGAGAAAGTAATGCTTGCTATTAAGAAGAAGAAAAATAGAAGACTATTTAAAGCTCTATCAGCAGGAGCTATTGATAAACTTCCTTTATTAAATGAAAATGATGACACTGAACTTGTTAATAATAATGAATCTTATTTAGCCTCATATCAAGAGTTTTTTAGTTATAATGTTAAAGAGGTTGATACTTCTAGTGCTAAATATATTGATTTAATTAATAAAGCTAAATCTAGTAATAAAGTTACAATCGAAATAGAAGCTAGTGCTTCTAGAGTGCCTACAAAAACATTTAAAACAAATAAAAACTTAGCTGAAAATAGAGCTGAAGAAGCTAAAAAGATAATATTAAATTCACTTAAAGCCAATGGAATAAGTGAAAGCAATATTACTTTCAAAAAATCTAAAAGCTTAGTTCAAGGACCTAAATATAAAGGTGATTTTGAGAATAAAGCTGTCTATGAAAAATACCAGTATGTTATTATTAGACTTAAGTAATTTATGAAAAACATTTCCAATAAATTCATCAAAAACCTCTTCTTAAGAGGTTTTTGTGTTTTCTTATTTTTATTAAGTATTAACCTTAATGCTCAAGAAAATATTAACGAAAGAAAACTGCTTAAACAGGCTAGAAAGAGTTTATTAAAAGAGAAGTATAAAGATGCTCAAGAAAAATACTTGAAATTAGTAAATGCTGCTCCCACAAATAGTATCTACAATTTTGAAGCTGGATTAAGTTATTTCTTCTCAACTCATGAAAGAGGCAAGTCAACACCTTTATTTGAAGCTGCCATAGAAAACTTAGAAGAAGATACTATTCCTGAAATGTATTATTACTTAGGTAAATCCTATCAATTAAATAGTGCATTCGAAAAATCAAGTAATACGTTTACAAAATTTGACCCTTATATTAATTATGGTAAAAAGGCGGGAGACGAGTTAAAAAATGAAATAATAGAAGAAACAAATTACAATGAAAATGGGCTAAAATATTCTTCTGAAATTGATCCCAATATAAAAATTACGAACATAGGAAATCAAGTAAATACAATAGACAGAGAATATGCACCTGTTCTTCATAAAAGCGAAAATATTTTATTATTTACTTCTAGAAGAAAAATAAACGGCAATAAATTAGATAAAAGTGATTTACTCCCCTACGAAGATATTTATGTTGCTAAACAAACTGAAAATGGTTGGGTAATGGTTACTGATCAAAATGAAATAAAAAAATACTTACCAGCAAATGTAAATACGAAAAAACATGATGCTAGTATCACTTATTCATTAGATGAAAAAACGTTGTTTACCTATAAAAAAGATGCCATTTGGAAATCTACATTTGATGGGAGCTCATGGAGTTCATTAGAAAAATTAGATGATAATGTAAATGCAAGTAAATTTAATGTCCCAAGTGTAACCTTAACAGCTGATGGCAATACCGTATTCTTTGTTTCAGAAAAAAAAGATGGCATTGGAGGAAAAGACATTTACAAATCAACCAAATCAAGTAATGGTGATTGGAGTGAGCCTATTATATTAAGTACTAATATCAATTCAACCAAAGACGAAGATGCCCCATATTTAACTCAAGACGGAAAAACATTATTCTTCTCTTCAAAAGGACATTCAAGCATTGGTGGGTATGATATTTTTAAATCAGAATTTGTAAACGAAGAATGGAGCACTCCTGTAAATTTAGGTATTCCTATTAATTCTCCTTCAGATGATATTTATTATACCACTGATACAGAACAAAAAAATGGATTCTTTTCATCATCTCGTGAAGGCGGTAATGGAGATATGGATTTGTATGCCTTTAGTTTTGATTGTGATAATTTAGAAAACACAGAAATTAGAGGTATTGCTTACAATAATAAAACTAAGCAACCTCTTATAGGAAAATTAACCTTAACGTCTAAAAAAGATAATAAAGTTGTTGGTACAGTTACATCAAATGAGAATGGAACATTTTTATTAGTTACTAAACCTGAAAACGAATACAGTTTAAGTATAGAAGTTGATGGTTTCCAAAAACATACCATCACTATAAATTTACCTAAGCAGTGTGAATACTATCAACAATTTAGTGAAATTGCTTTAGAACAGGTAGAAATTGATTCTCAATATTACCAAGTTGCTACCCTAAGAAATTCATTTTTTGATGTAAATTCTGAAATTGACAACTACAAAAAAACAGGACCACTAGAAACGAATACTATTAGTAGCGAGCTTCCTTTTGTAACTGATGGAGATAAAGAAGTACTTACCTTATCGAGGACTATTGATCCTTCTAACACAAAACTTAATTATACCTTAATTTCAGACACCATAAAAACAGAAAAACCTAGAGAAACAATTGCTGGAGCTGAAATACCGTCGTTTGAAGATATTTATTTCGATTTTGATAAATCAAACCTTAAACCAGAAAGCAAAAAAGAATTAAATAAAATTATTGATTTCTTAAAATCTGAAAAAGGTAAAGCTCTTAATATTACTGTTACTGGTAATACCGATGGTAAAAGAGATATGGAATTCAATAAAAAATTGTTTGCTAGACGTAATATCCCTTTTACAATTGAAGAATCTGAAAAAAGAAGTAAAGAATATAACGTCGAATTATCCAAAAAGAGAGCTAATAATACTGTTAAATACTTAACTAGTAAAGGAATAAATAAAAATAAAATTACTATTAATTATAATGGAGAAGAAAAGCCTGTAGCTCCCAACACTAATGAAGATGGGTCTGACAACCCTAAAAATAGAGCTAAAAATAGACGTGTTTCTTTTTCAT
>CAXBPN010000129.1:0-7286 GCA_963977515.1 uncultured Flavobacteriales bacterium | reverse complement strand
TAATCTGATTTTGAGAGCGGACTTGCAAATCCTTTAATGGTTAAGGTAATTTCTTTGCCTTTTTCTAATTCTTTTATTAATAGCGGCGTAAACATTTCCAAATCTTTAGCCCCTTTGTCAATATAGCTGCTAAACAAATCTTCTATATCAACAAAAGCATCTTCTTTTTCCTCTCCTTTTAAGCCAGCTGCGTATTCACGTTTGTATTCGTTGTATAGCCTAGTATAACCTTTGTAAGTAGTTAGGTAGTTTAAATCAGTTAAGGTGTCTCTTGTTCTCGGGTTAGGGTGGTCGTTATGAAAGTATAAACGAACCGGTAAATATTTGTTTAACTCTTCGAGGGTAGTAAAAACGGTTTTGATGGTGTCAGGTATTTCGTAATAATAAATATCATTACAACAAGTTTCGCCTTTTTTGGTGTAAGAGCCTTTTCGGTTTGAGGTAATTAAAGCGGTGTTGTTTTTAATGCTGTAATAAAAGTCGTTGGTGCTTGTGTTAATTGGGAAACCTAAATTTTCAATTTCTTGTGTTTTTATTAAATCTGTTTTTACTTTAAAAATATCGAATCCACCTAATCCATAATGCCAATTAGAACTGAAATACAATAATGAATCTTTACTATCATAAAAAGGAGTGATTTCATCTTCAATGGTATTTATTTTCTCACCAATATTTGCAGGAGCTTGAAAACTACCATTTACATTTCTGCTGTACCAAATGTCCATTCCACCTTTTCCACCTTCACGATTAGAGCTAAAAAACAATACTTCTTGGTTGTTTACTTCAGTAATAAATGGTTGTGTAGCAGTAGAATTTTCTTGATTAATATTGGGTACTTCTATTGGTTCGCCCCAAACATTGTTTTCAAAGGAAATAGAATAAATTTCACAGTTAAAACTGTTGTTACATTTGTTGTAATAAAAAGTTGTTCCTGCTTTATCAATACTTCCATTGGCGATGTGAAAACCTTGTTCATTTATTTTTTCTTCCAATTTTGAATCTTGTACCCATAACTCCTCATTTTTAGTTGCTTTGAATAACCGCACTAAATATTGAGATGTATCAGACACTTCATTGTCATCTTTCATTTTTTCATCCCGTAAGGATGAATAAATTAATACCGTATCATTAATTAAAGTAGCACCTAATTCGCTGTTATAGGTGTTTATACTGTTGCCAATATTTTTTATATCAACAGGAAGCGAATCTTTCATTAATTTAATGGCTTCCTCACAAGATTTTATTTCTTGCATTACTTTCTGATAATGATATCCTTTTTTATCTTTTGTAAACAAACGTTTAGAACGCTTAAAATACTTTTTCGCTTCATTATACTCTCCATTGTATTTTAGCATTGTAGAGTACCAAAAAGGAGCTAAGGGAAAGTTTCTTCCATTGTCTTTTTTATAGATGTAATAATATTGACTTTCTGCTTTTGCATAGTCGTTATATAAGCGAAGAGACTCAGCATATTTATATTTTAACTCTAAGTAAACTGAATCTATTTGTAAAGCATCGTTATACCATTTACTTGCTCCATAATAATCGCCTTCAGCAAATAGCTGGTCACCAACTTTTATTAATTGTTTTTGAGATTGTGCAGAGAGTTGAAAGTTGAAAGTTAAAAAGGTTAAAGTAAAAAGGAGGAAGAGGGGAGTACGAAGTTTAAGGTTTGAAATTTGAGGTTTGAAAATGGATGTTTGAAATCCGAAGTTGGAAGATAGAAGATGAACATTCTGTTTTAATATCATCCAAAGTTTAGCCTGTATTGAGCTTGTCGAAATATCGAAGGATAAATTAAAAGCACTTAATTTTCGTTTATATTTTTCTAATTTTCTTATCACTTAATTACTTCATAATTTAATCATTTGTTATATAAAATTAGGGCAAGCTTTATAGCGTTTAATTGTTGGTCGGTATTTTTCAAAAATGTATATCACCGAAAATTCAAAACCACCTCGTTTATTACTGGCCACTTTTAAAGAAGATAAGTTTAAATCATAACTCAATCCGAAATGAAAGTTGCTATAATCTAATTCAGCAGAAAAATAAATAGCATCAGAATTTCGATACCAAATACCTAAATAAGCAGCTTTATAGTTTCCATTGTTTAAATGGTATTTACCAGAGCCGCCAACTATCACTTCTTTAAACTTATGTTGGGCCATAAAAGAAATACTTGGTACAGCATCTACTTTGTCACTTACCCTAAATAATGCATTTGTATGAAATGTAAAACGTTTGTCTAATTGGATGTTGTCGTCATTAAAAAAACTTTGTTTTGGAGTAAAAATATTGTGGAGAGCTATTCCAGCTCCAATGCTTTTTCTTGAAGCTATATTATAATTCCAACTAACTCCACTATGGATGTTTAAGTAGGTTCTGCCTTCGTTACTAAATGTTTCGTTGTTATCTAAATTTGGGTCATATACCAAACCATTGTACTGATTATCGAATTGTAGTTTATCGTAGTTAATTTTTCGTTGGGTAAAAGTAGGTTGAGCACCAATGATAATTGTTTGAGAAGAGTCACCTAAAAATATGGTGTAACTAACACTTGGAGCTATTTGTAAGGTGCTAAATTCAGAGTCGCCAGCTTTATCATTATAAAAACCTAGTCCAACATTAAAAGGAGTATTAAAAATTGTATTTCCTTCAACTGTTAAACCATAAGTAGAGTAGGGTGTAGTTACCGAACTCCATTGGTTACGTAAATTTCCAACTACTCTAATATCGCCAATAAAACTACCGGTAAGCCCAGGGTTTAGATTTAATGGAGAATTGTTAAATTGAGAAAAATGAATGTCTTGTCCTTTCAAGAAGTTGCAAGTAGAAAGTAAAAAGTAGAAAGCAAGAGAAATAGCAAAAGAGGTAGAAAATTTAGAAATGTTTCCACTAGAATTAATATTTGTAGGTTTTTTCGCTTTCAACTTTATAAACTTTTAACTAACGTATTACCGTTACATTTCCTTTTTTAAAATATTCTTGACCATCAATACATTTTACAGATAAGTGATAAACGTAAACTGCTGGATCAACTTTGTTTCCTTTAAATGAACCATCCCAGCCCACATTTTGTTTAGTAGTTTCAAATAATAATTCTCCCCATCTGTCATAAATTTTCAATTCCATTTCCTCAACATAACGCCCTCTAACATATAAAACATCATTTTCCAAATCATCATTTGGAGTAAAAGCATTAGGTATAAATACATCTGGGTCTGCACAATTAATTTCCCAAGCATATAGGGTGTAAGTTTTGTAAAACTGACAACCAGTAATTAATTCTGTAAACAAAGCGGTATAAGTAGTTTCAGTAGTTGGTGTAGCAAAAGGGTTTACAATGGTATTATCATTTAATGTGTTTGATGGATTCCAAACGTAAGTAAAATTGTTATCTGGGTTAGCATGTAAAAATGTACCCTCTCCATTGTATAGGGTGTCTTTGTCAGCTGTGATGCTAATATCGTTTATGATTATGCCAGAAACTGAAACAATAGCAGAATCTGAAGCAGAACAATCTAATGAGTTTTGAGCAGTAACATAGTAGGTAGTTGTAATTACAGGATTTACAATTGGGTTTGCCGTAGTTTCTCCTAAAATAATTTCAGAAATAGGTTGCCAAAAATAATTTAATGGGTAGTCAGATAGATTAATTACTGATAAAGTATCTGATTGACCACTACATACGGCACCGTTTGGGACATTAATAATTACACCAATATGATTAACTGTAACACTTGCACTGTTTGAGCAGATACCATTTGTTGCCAATAAATAATAAGTAGTTGTATCAGAAACGAATACCGTTAAACTATCACTTTGTAGGTTAGTGTTTAGTGTATCTGTTAAGCTAGAGTTGCTCGACCAAATAAAAGTTGTAGCTCCGGTACTATTAGCATATAGTAATGCAGTATCACAAGTTGTTACAGGGTTATTTGGAATTGTTAAGCTAACTGCTGGTGCTACCGTAATTGTTGCTGTTTTAGTGTCAGAGCTTCCACAAATGGAATCAACAATAGTTAAAGTAACCGTATAAGTTCCAGGAGTGTTATAATTTATAGTAGGAGTTAAATTTTGAGAAGTAGTATCTCCATTTCCAAAATCCCACAAATAAAAATCGTTAGGGCCGCTTGTATTATTAAAATTAACCGTTAATGGAGCACAACCTTGTATGTTGTCTAATGTAAAATTTGCAGATGAAGGAATGTGGTAAGTAATTGTAACACTATCCATGTCACTACATTCACCATTGGTTGCCATTACATAATAAGTTACGGAGTTTGTGCTGTAAACAGTAAGTGTGTCACTTAAACTAGGACTTAAAGTATCTGTAAACTGGTTATTGGTTGACCAAATAAAAGAAGTAGCACCAGTTGCTTTAAGGTTTAATAAGACTGGTTCGCAAGAGGTTGAATCGTTGGTTATTGCTGTAATATTTATAGGCGGGTTAACAGTAATTACTTGGTAAGCAGTATCAATTGTATTGCAAATAGAATCTTTTATTAAAAGAGAAATAGTATAAGTACCTGGAGTAGTATATGTTCTTATAGGATTAAACTCTGTTGATGTAGTATCTCCATTTCCAAAATCCCACAAATAAGAATCACTATTATTACTGGTGTTATTAAAAGTAACAGTTAGAGGAGAGCATCCTTCAAAATTATCAACTGTAAATTGTGCTTTTGGTATAATCTGAAAATCAAATTTAAAAGTTCCATTGTTACAGTTGTTACTATTGTTAGTATTCGACCATACTCCCGGGTTTGGGTAGGTTGGGAAGTCATCATTACTTCCACACCCTGCACAAACAGATTGATAAACAATGCCATTCTTATCAAAACGGCTGGTGCCTCCATCTACATGTTCATCACTATCAGGCCCACCAAAATAAGTCGCATATAGTAAAGATTGAGCATTTCGTTCCAGAACAATTAAATAAAAATCAAAACCATTAGGAGGGTTTGAAAAGTAAGCATCATTACTAATAGGCATTCCATATAAGCCAGTATTTTGTAGAATATTTGCTCCCCATCCTGAAACATAAATATTTCCACATCTGTCTACCAAAAATGCAGATGGAGAAATGTTAGTTTGCCCATTTCCATTACCAAAATTAGTAGAGAAAATAACATTGGATAAAGTAGAATCATATTTTGTAATAACTTGACTTCCATTTGTATTAGAATAAACACCAGGTGTTGTGGGATAATTTCCTAAACTATGAGAAATTGTGTAAATACTGTTCCATCGATCTACTTCTACAAAAAAAGTTTGATCATAAGCAGGAGTACCAAAATAAGTTAAAGTATTTAAAGTACTTCCATCACTTGAAATAATTCCGATAAACCCGTCTGAAATTCCTCCTTGATAAGCTTGATTATGTGCATTTGAAGTAGTAGCAAAATTTTCAGAACAAGTTCCTCCAGAAATAATTGCTTCATAGTTTGAATTCAATTTAATGGAATATCCTGCATCTTTATCACTACCGCCAACATAAGATGACCAAATTAAAGTATCTAAATTTGGAGAAAATTTACAAACAACGGCATCTTGTTGTCCACCAATAGTGTCTTGGAAAGCATTTTTTGTTGGAAAGTCCGAAGAATATGTCGAGCTCGTAATGTAAATGTATCCTAAATCATCCAACATTATTTCTCCACGAAATTGATCTCCATAGTTATGCGTTAATGAATCATATGCACTTATCGAATTATAATTTCCTTTTGAGATGTTATAATTTAACCCGTCATTTTTATTACCTCCAATAAAAGTTGAGCCTAGAATTGCAGAGCCGGCAGAGTTAAATTTTGTTATGAAAATATCGGAACCATGCTTAGCTCCATTAGAAACAAAGGACACTGCATTGAAATAAAATTGCTGAAAGCTACCTGCGTTTAGTGAGTCTTGGAAAGCATTCAGGGAGGTAGGGAAATCAATTGAGGAAGTAGTTCCAAACATGTGTAGGTTTCCAAGTGTGTCGCATATTAAGCTATGAACAGCTTCTGTTCCTCCATTACTGTTCCCTCCACCAAGATATGTAGAATATATTAATGATGTTCCGTCAGGTTTATATTTTGAAATAAAGATATCTGTAATTCCATAAACAGGCGAGTTTGCTGCAGAAGGAATTATATTGGGAAAACTACCACTAGGATTATAAGCCCCTGATGTAGTAGGATAATCAGCTCCAAACACAGTTCCTCCCGTATATAAATTACCTTGTTCGTCGTAGGTGGCTGTCATACCAAAATTATCAGAGGGAGAACCATTATAACTTGCAAAAATAAGAGTAGGATCAAGGATTAATTCTTTTGACATATCATAATTACCTAATTTAAAGGTTAGTATGTTTTTTTTTAGAATAAATTTTGAGGGAACTTCTTTTTCTATACCATCAATTATTTGATAAGCATAAGGTTTCTCTTCAATTATTTGACCAAGACTTGTTTCAATTACTAACTCCCCTTGTTTATTTATCCGGATGTTATCTTGTCCAGAGAAATTAATTTGTATATTATTTTCGCTCTCTGGTTTTAAAACAAAATCATACTTCAAATACCCATTCTTTATATAAACTCTAAAATCTGTTTTAGGATAGAAATCAGTGTAGGTTATATCAGAGTATGCATAAGCTTCTGAAATCCACTTTGATTGGTCATTTCCAATAAAATAATTAAAATAATCGGTTGATTTATCTTTCTTAATTATTTCAGAAGTGTTATTAGCTCCGATGAACTCTGCCCAAACAACATGTTGTTCAACGATAGATTCTTCTTTAGATTTAAAATTAGCATGTAGATTTGGATATTTAATAAATTGATAAGATATTTTGTTTTTTTCTAACCATATCTTACCACCTGAGACATTTGCATTGAAATTAACTTGATTTTCCCATTGTCCTTTATTTTCTACAAATCGAATACCATCATTATTCCCTCTAACATTGGTGTTGTTAAGGATAAGAATAAGTAAAAGGTATAAAATTCGTTTAATCATAAAATTCTCAATCAAGTAAATTTAAAGAATATAAAAAAACAATCAAAACAAGGTTAAACAATTCCATAAATTACTTGTAAGATAAGAATTCTATAACTACATTTGAAAATTATTTAGAATCAATCTAAATAAAAACAAAAGATGATTGATATTTTAATAGCAAATAACAACTTAATAGTAGGAGAGGGTTTAAAAACCATTCTACAAAGCAGATTGAGAAATAGGGTGTTAGGTGTTGTTGATTCTAAAGAGGCATTAATCCAATCAAGTAAAAAGTATTTTCCTGA
>CAXBPN010000128.1:0-7287 GCA_963977515.1 uncultured Flavobacteriales bacterium | reverse complement strand
TGGGAAATGCAACAAGTAGATTACCCACAATTTAATAAAGATGTTCCTCCTTATGAGCCAAGAGGTTGTCAAAGGGGTATTTCTTATTCTTGGTACTTATATAGTCCTATTAGAGTAAAATATCCTTTAATGAGAGGAGCTTTAATGGATTTATTCAATGCAGAAAAAGAAGCTGCAGGTGGAGATCCAGTAAAAGCTTGGGAAAACTTACAAAGTGATCCTAAAAAACGTAAGAGATATCAGTGGGCTAGAGGTAAAGGTGGATTTAGAAGAGCTAAATGGGATGAAGTAATTGAATTGATTGCTGCATCTAATATATATACAGTACAAAAATACGGCTCGGATAGAATTATTGGTTTTGCTCCAATACCTGCAAAAAGTATGTTGAGCTACGCTTCAGGAGCTCGTTACTTACAATTGATGGGTGCGGTAAATCTTAGTTTCTACGATTGGTATTGTGATTTACCAAATGCTTTCCCAGAAGTTTGGGGTGAACAAACAGATGTTTGTGAATCGGCGGATTGGTTTAAATCTAAATTTATTGTGTCGATGGGTGCAAACCTTGGTATGACACGTACTCCAGATATTCACTTCTTTTCAGAAGCACGTCACAACGGAACAAAAACAGTTGTAATGGCTCCCGATTTTAGTATGGTTGCAAAACATGCTGATCAATGGATTCCTGTTCATGCTGGTTCTGATGGAGCATTTTGGATGGCAGTAACTCATGTAATCTTAAAAGAATTTCACGTAGATCGTCAAGTTCCTTACTTTATTGATTACATCAAAAGATTTACAGATAGTCCTTTCTTAATTAAATTAAATAAAGAAGGTGATAAATATGTTCCAGGAAGAATGATTCGTGCAAACGAAATCACTGAACATAAAAATGCTGAGAATGGAGATTGGAAATTCTTAAACTATGATGCTAATACTGGAGGATTAATTGTTCCTATGGGAACTACTGGTTTTAGATGGCAAGATGAGAAAGGAAAATGGAACCTTAACTTTAAAGATGGAGAAACGAATAAAGAGTATGATCCAGAATTGACACTTATTAATAAGCATGACGATGTAATTCAAGTAGAATTTACAGAGTTTGGTTTAGATAAGAAAGCAATGAGAGGTGTACCAGTTCGCTACATTACAGATGTTAAAGGAGAAAAAATTCCAGTAACAACTATATATGATGTTATAATGGCTCAATATGGAGTTGGTAGAGGTTTAGCTGGAGATTATCCAACGTCTTACGATGATAAAGATTCAGCTTATACACCAGCTTGGCAAGAAATATTTACAGGTATTGGTAAAGCAACTGTTGTTCAAATGGCTCGTGAATGGGCTTCTACAGCAGAAGCAACTGAAGGTGCTTGTATGGTAATTGTTGGTGCAGGTATTAACCACTGGTTCCACGAAAACTTAATTTACCGTTCAGCTATTATGACTCAAATGCTTACTGGTTGTAATGGTAAAAATGGTGGTGGTATGAATCACTACGTTGGACAAGAAAAACTTGCTCCAATGGATTCATGGTCAGCTATTATGAGTTCTAAGGATTGGGGTACTGCTCCAAGATTACAGCAAGGACCAATTTGGCACTACATTAACTCTTGTCAATGGAGATATGATGGAAACCAGAAAAAATACAACTCTGCACCAGATAATAAATTAGCAAATATGCATTCTGCCGATTGGGCTGTTAAATCAGTTAAAAACGGTTGGATGCCTTATTACCCTCAATATAGTAAATCTAACTTCGAAATTGTTAAAGACGCAAAAGCTGCTGGACACAATACTGAAGAAGAGATGAGAAACCATATTGTTAAGCAATTAGTAAGTGGAGATTTAAAATATGCAATTACAGAACCAGACAGAGAGATTAACTTCCCAAGAGTTTGGTTTATTTGGAAAGGTAATGCTATTGGAACTTCAGCTAAAGGACATGAGTACTTTTTAGATCACTATTTAGGAACTCACACCAACAAAATTGCTGATGAGGTTGCTAAAGATGTAACAGAAGATATTGAGTTTATCGATAAAGCTCCGCAAGGAAAAATGGATTTAGTGATTGATATTAACTTCCGTATGGATACATCAGCACTTTATTCTGATATTGTTTTACCTACCGCTTCATGGTACGAAAAAGCAGATATCAACTCAACAGATATGCACTCATTCATTCATCCACTTTCGGAAGCAATTCCTCCAGTATGGGAGTCTAAAACAGATTGGCAAATTTTCCAAGAGTTAGCTAAGAAAGTTCAAGATATGTCTAAAACATACTTGCCAGACGTAATGATGGATGTAATTAATCAGCCTTTATCTCATGATTCTAAAGATGAAATGAGTCAAATGCATTTACAAGATTGGAGTAAAGGAGAATGTGAAGCTATTCCTGGAAAAACGATGCATAAAATTGTTTTCAAAGAAAGAGATTACACTAAGATTTATGATAAATTCATTTCATTAGGTAAAGGTATTGCAGAAAATGGGCTAGGAGCTCACGGTAACCATTACATGTGTGATGATATTTACGATGAAATGTTAGGTCACAGAAACAAAATCACTAAATGGGATGACGGAACTGAATATCCATCATTAAAAGGTGATATCGAAGCAATTGATGCAATACTTCAGTTATCTACATTAACTAACGGAAAGTTAGCTGATAGATGTTATGTAAGTATGGCAGAAAAAATTGGGGTACCTGAAATTGCAGATTTAGGAAAACCTTACAAAGACATCAAAATTGAGTATAGAGATTTACAAGCTCAACCAAAACGTTACAATTCTTCACCACTTTGGTCAGGATTAATGCACGATGGTAGAACTTACGCAGCTTATACTTATAATGTTGATATGTTTGTGCCTTGGAGAACGTTAACAGGTCGTCAACACTTCTACTTAGACCATGATGCATACATTGCATTTGGTGAGCACATGACAACATACAAACCATCGCCAACACCAGAAGCTTACGGTGATTTAAGGGTAACAATTAACGATGGTAAAGCTAGAATGTTAAATTGTTTAACTCCTCACGGTAAATGGCATATTCACTCTACTTATGGTGATACATTAAGAATGTTAACACTATCAAGAGGTGGAGAGCCGTGTTGGTTAAGTGAAAAAGATGCAGAAGAATTAGGAATAAAAGATAATGACCATGTGGAAGTTTATAATGACCATGGTACTTATGTAACTCGTGCTTGTGTTAGTGCACGTATTCCTAAAGGAGTTTGTATTGTATATCACGCTGTTGAAAGAACTTACAACATTGCAAAATCTCAAGAAAGAAGAGGTAAAAAAGGAGAACCAAGAAGAGGTGGTATGAATAACTCGTTTACTAGAGTTCACCTTAAACCAAACTTAATGTGTGGTGGTTACGGACAATTTACTTACCACTTTAATTATTGGGGACCTGTAGGTGTTAACCGTGATACTCACGTGTTAGTTCGTAAAATGGAAAAAGTAGAATACTAAAATAAGTTCAAAGTTTGAGGTTCGAAGTTTAAGGTTAACTCCTAGCTTCAAACCTTAAACCTTAAACCTTAAACATAAAAAGTTATGAATATAAGATCGCAAATATCAATGGTTTTTCACCTCGACAAATGTATAGGGTGTCATACTTGTTCTGTTGCATGTAAGAATGTATGGACAGACAGGAAAGGTGCTGAGTACATGTGGTGGAATAACGTAGAAACTAAACCAGGTACAGGTTACCCAACAAAATGGGAAGATCAAGAAATATATCAAGGTGGATGGGAAAAGAATGGAGATTCGGTATCGTTAAAAGGTGCTGGTAAATTAAAAGGATTAAAAAATATTTTTGCTAATCCAAATATGCCAGTTCTTGATGATTATTATGAACCATGGCAATATCGCTACCAAGATTTATTTGACGCTCCAGAAGGAGAGGATCAACCAATAGGTAGAGCAGTATCATTAATTACTGGTGAGCCAATGGAAATTCAAGCTGGTCCAAACTGGGATGATGATTTATCTGGTACACCAGATTACGCTCGTCAAGACGTTAACTTTAAAAATGTTAGTGCTGCTGAGCAAGATGCAATGTTTCAATTGGAAAGAATGACTTTCCATTATTTACCAAGAATATGTAATCACTGTTTAAACCCGGCATGTGTGGGTTCTTGTCCATCAGGAGCATTATACAAAAGAGGTGAAGATGGTGTGGTTTTAATTAATCAAGAAAGATGTAGAGCTTGGAGAATGTGTGTTACAGCATGTCCTTACAAAAAATCTTACTACAACTGGAGTACTGGTAAATCTGAAAAGTGTGTACTTTGTTACCCACGTTTAGAATCAGCACAACCACCAGCTTGTTTCCACTCGTGTGTGGGAAGAATTAGATATATGGGTGTAATGTTATACGATGCAGATAGAATTGAAGCTGTGGCAGCAGCTGATGATTCTGAATTAGTTGATAGACATCTAGAAATATACTTAGATCCGTTTGATCCAGAAGTAATAAAAGCAGCTAGAGCTAATGGAGTTCATGACTCTACAATTGTTGCGGCACAAAAATCTCCAGTTTACAAGTTTGTAAAAGAATGGAAAATTGCTTTACCACTTCACCCAGAATTTAGAACATTACCTAACTTATTCTATGTGCCACCACTATTGCCAGCTATGGCATCTGTTGGAGAAGATGGAAATTATGACTCGGTTAATGAAACATTATTAGTTGGTATCGAAAAATTAAGAGTTCCAATTAGTTATTTAGCATCATTATTTACTGCTGGTAACGAAGGAAAAGTGGTAGATGTTTTCAAAAAATTACATGCAGTAAGAGTTTCTAGAAGAAATGATACCGTAGGTGATGTTTCAGAAGCACAACTTAATACGTGTATGAATGAAGCAGGATTTGATGAGCACGTTGCAAATGCGATATATAGATTAACTTCTTTATGTACTTATGAAGATAGATTTGTTGTTCCAGCTGCACACCGTGAAGAATCTATTGAAATGCTTGAAAATACAGGTGATTACAAAGGAAGTGTAGGGTTTGGATTTAAAGAAAAACCTGCAAGAGGGCTATAATAAATGTTGAATAGATAACAATTATGAAAAATTTAGATCATTATAAATTACTCGCTGAGGTATTTAGTTACCCAACGCCAGAAACCAAAGGAAGAATCAAAAAGGTGAAAGCCTTATTGGATGAAAAATATCCTGAGGCTGGAGTAGAGTTTACTAGGTTTTCTGATTTTATGGAAAACTCTAGCGAAAGCGAAGTAGAAGAAATTTTTGGTAAAACGTTTCATATTCAAGCCATCTGTTTTTTAGATTTAGGATACGTAATCTTTGGAGAAGATTATAAAAGAGGCGAGTTTTTGGTTAACATGAAGAGAGAGCAAAAGGAGAACAATAATGATTGTGGAGACGAGTTAGCCGATAATTTACCTAATGTTTTAAACCTATTAGCAATTCATAAAAACGAAGCTTTCGTTAATGAGCTAATGGTAATGATAATGATTCCAGCACTTAGAAAAATGTTGTCAGAATTTGACGACAGAAAAACTCAAATTAGAGAAAAGGTGCTGAACAAAAAGCAAAAAGTTATTATCATGAAAGACATTAAAGATGGTAACATTTATAAAAATGCGTTGAGTGCAATGCTAATGGTTTTCGAAAAAGATTTTGAAGACGTAGTTTACGAAAGCGAAGTAGAAATTATACCAGCTTACGCAAAAGCATTCGTTCATAGCGATTGTGGTGATGGATGTAGTACAACTATTCCAACTCCAGATCAAATTAAAGAAAGGTCAATGGCCGCAATTAGAAATTAAATTAAAAACAAAAAGTTATGTTAGATTTTTTATTATTCGGAGCGTTCCCTTATGTAGCCCTAGTAGTTTTCTTAATAGGTTCAATCTATAGGTATTTGCATAAAGGATATCAAGTTTCTTCTCTATCTTCTCAATTTTTAGAAGGGAAACAATTATTTTTTGGTAGCCAGTTTTTTCACTGGGGTATGGTTATCTTATTTTTAGGTCACCTTATTGGGTTTTTAGTTCCAAGTGCTGTGTTAGCATGGAACGGATCTCCTGTTAGAATGTTAATTTTAGAGTTTAGTGCATTTGGTTTTGCATTAACTTCTCTTTTAGGATTAGCATTGTTAATCAAAAGAAGATTAACAACTAAAAGAATACAAATGGTTACCAACAAAATGGATTATGTTGTATATGCAGTGTTGTTGTTACAAATTATTTCAGGTATTGGTATTGCTTACTTCGGTCGTTGGGGTTCAAGCTGGTTTGCATCAGTTATGACACCTTATTTACGTTCAGTATTTGCATTTAACCCTAATGTAGATTTAATTTCACAATTATCTACAAGTAATGCAATGGCATTGTTAATGGTTAAAACACACATCGTATCAGCATTTTTAATTATTGGTATTATTCCTTTTACTAGATTTGTTCACTTTTTGGTAGCTCCTTTCGATTATATTTGGAGAAATTATCAATTGGTTATTTGGAATTGGAATAACAAAGAAATTCGTAAATCAAGAGATTATTTCCCTGGTAAATCGAGAGATTTCAATAATTAAAAAGTTAGGTTTTATAGGTTTAAAAAGGGCTTTACATTTTGTAAAGCCTTTTTTTGTTCTGATAATTTAGTGTTTCGTTTAACGCTATTATATATAATGTGCGTTTAGTTTGTTCAATGCTTTAAAAGTAATGATTTTTGTTATAAATTACCCCACTCGGTCTCCCTTCGATGGAAGAAGTTACCTCCCTTGAGGGAGGATTAAGGTGGGTAAACAGTATAATTACTAATTTGTTTTTAAAAAGAACTAGCAAAAATTATGGCGAAAACTGTAAAAATTTCAAGTAACCACAACAGCTAGCAACTGCATATTTTCATACACGATGTTAGCACCTTTTTTTTATTGATTTTACAACTTTTCAATGTTCTCTACATTTTGTGCAATATAAATTTTTAACAGTTTGATTATCAAAAACGGGGAGAGATATATTGCATCCCCCGATAAACATATCGCACCATTCTTTATTAGTTAATTTTTCAGCACTATCAATTATTACAAGGTCAGCGTTAGAATAGTTAGGATCGATTGTTTTTAAAAAATAATAACATTTTACATAAAGTTGATAATACTGATGTGGATAATTAGGTTCGTTTATTAGTTCTTCCAAAATTGGCATTGCCCACTGTATTTCTTTCATCAATATAAAATAAAGTGCAATCTGATACTTAAAGCTATTATCATATTTTTCCATATTCTTGGTATAATAATCATGT
>CAXBPN010000127.1:0-7359 GCA_963977515.1 uncultured Flavobacteriales bacterium | reverse complement strand
CAGGCTTGGTTGACGAAGATTATTCTACTTATAAATATTATAGTGCAAAAGTTTATGCTAAACCATATCTAAAACAAGCTTCAGGCAGATACCAAGGCTATCCGTTTAGAACTTATGCTGGAGGAGCCTATGCTGGCGGTTATTCTGACCATTTTCCTGTTTATTTATTTTTGATTAAAGAGAAATAAATCTCTTTTGTATCTATTTTAACCTCTTAATTTTTGGCAATGAAATCTTTTTTTACTTTACTATTTATCACCTTTTGTTTTTCCACAAAAGCTCAAGACACGCTTACTGTTATGTCTTACAACATACTAAATTATCCGTTATCAAATGCCTCTAAAGCTGATACGCTAAAACCCATAATTAAAGCGGTAAATCCTGATATTTTTTTAATTACTGAGCTTACAAGCTCTACAGGTGCTACTACTATTTTAAATGATGCATTAAATATTGATGGTGTAAGTTATTATCAAAAAGCTACTTACATGGATGGTCCAGACACCGATAATCTGCTATTTTATAACAGTGATAAGTTAACCTTAAAATCACAATATGAAATTCCAACAGCTCTTCGAAACATTAGCGAATACGTTTTATTTGTTGATAATGGATTATTAACTCCAGCTTCTGACACGATTTATATTCATTGCTATATGGCTCATTTAAAGGCAAGTAATACACCCGAAGATTCTACAAAAAGATTCCAAGAAACAGTACTTTTTAAAAATTATTTAGATTCAAAAAACCAACCTATTAAAAACATTATTTTTGGCGGAGATTTCAACCTATACACAAGTACAGAAGCAGCATATAGCACTATTTTAAACGGAGGAAATGTATCGCTTAAAGACCCTATAAACACACCTGGCGACTGGAACAACAATTTTACTTATAGAGCTGTTCACACCCAAAGCACAAGAACTAGTGCTATTGGAGATGGTGGTTCATGGGGTGGCATGGACGATAGATTTGATTTTATATTTGTTGGTGAAGATGTAATGAGCGGATCTAACCAAATTACTTATGTACCTAACTCCTATTTAGCTTATGGCAATGATGGCAATCATTTCAACAAAGCAATTAACGGAACTCCCACAAATACAGCTGTTTCATCAACTATTGCTGATGCTTTATATTATATGTCAGATCATTTACCTGTTGTATTAAAAGTTTACCATAATGGAAGTGTTGGTATTGAAGAGCAAGTTAATACTGTAAATTGGAACGGCTATTTTTATAATAACGAGTTTAGGTTTAAAACCAATAAAGTTGAAAGAAAACTGAGTTTTGAATTGTATGATTTAGTAGGGAGAAAAATCCAATCTCAAACTTTGACAAATTCAAAAACGTTTAGCTTAAACCTATCATCATTAAGTAACGGCCTTTATTTTATAAAAGTAAATAATGGCACTTCTCAAAAAACATTTAGAATAATTAGTCACTAAGTATAGATTTATACAACTATTTCCTAATTTCACACGTCTTAAAAACCTACTATTAAGGTGCAATTTTGAATATCTATTCTAAAAAACAACGTTGGAAATTATTATTAGCTGGAGCAGCGACACTTATTGTTATTGCATCGCTTTGGTACACCAATGTTTTGGTTAAAAAAATTGCCGACCAAGAACGTGAGCAAGTTCAGCTTTGGGCTGAGGCCATCAAAAACAAAGCTACTTTAGTTAATTATACGAGCGAGCTTTTCGATAAAATATCAAGTGAAGAACGAAACAGAATTGAGATTTGGGCTGAGGCGAGTAAAAGAGCTATTACTTCTACAAATGATAATGACATCTCTTTTTACATTGAAATAATTGCAGGAAACACTACCATTCCCGTAATAGTTGTTGACGAAAATGACAACATTGTAAATCATAGAAATTTTGACCCTGAAAAAACCAAAGATGAGAGTTTCTTAAAGAATGAATTAGAGGTTATGAAAACCATCAATCCTCCTATTGAGTTGGATATTAAAATTACAAGAGACTATACACTCCACCAAAAACTATATTACAAAGACTCTAAAATATTTTCAGAATTGAAAACTGTTTTAGATAATTTAATTGAGTCTTTTATTTCTGAAGTGGTTATCAACTCCGCATCCGTTCCTGTTATTTTTACAGATAGCACCAAAACAAACATTATTGAATATGGAAATTTAAATCCAAATAAAGCAGATATCCCCAACTATCTTGAAACCACCATTCAAGAAATGAAAGAGGAAAATGAACCAATTGCTGTTGCCATAAACCACAATACCATTAACTATATTTTTTATAAAGATTCTGAATTATTGCAACAGCTTAAATATTATCCTTTTGTTCAGTTTTTTATTATAGGTCTTTTCTTAATTATTGCTTACTATCTTTTTAGTACATCTCGTAAAGTGGAACAAAACCAAGTATGGGTTGGTATGGCAAAAGAAACTGCTCATCAATTAGGCACGCCCCTTTCTTCATTAATTGCTTGGGTTGAGTATTTAAAAATGAAAAATGTAGATGAGAATACAATTTCTGAACTTTCGAAAGATATTACTCGATTGGAAATGATTACTGAACGTTTTTCAAAAATCGGTTCTATTCCTAAATTAGAAAATGAAAATATTACCGATGTAATTACTCAAACACTTGACTATTTAAAGGTTCGTATCTCAAAAAAGGTAAATATCCAATTTAATAAAGATCGCCAAGTATATGGTAAGGTAAACCCTTCATTATTCAGTTGGGTTTTAGAAAACATTATAAAAAATGCGGTGGACGCCATGAAAGGCGAAGGCATGATAATGATAAAAATAACCGACCAATCGCAATATATTTATATTGACATTAGTAACACTGGAACTCCTATACCTAGAGCAAAACAAAAAAATATTTTTGAACCAGGGTTTACCACCAAACAAAGAGGTTGGGGGTTAGGATTATCGTTAGTAAAACGAATTATTGAAAATTACCATGCTGGGAAAATATTTGTAAAACAATCTGATGATGTTTCTACCACATTTAGAATTGTGTTGAATAAATGAAAATAACTCAAAGTTCCATGTTTAAAGTTCCAAATTTTTGGTTAAAAAAACCTCAAACCTCAAACTTCAAACTCTAATTCGTGGCTGGCATCTATATTCATATTCCTTTTTGCAAACAAAAATGCAGTTATTGCGACTTCCATTTTTCAACATCTTTAAAGTACAAATCATCATTAATTGATTGTATTGTTAAAGAAATTGAAACTAAAAAAGAACTACTAAAAAAACCTGTTTCTTCCATCTATTTTGGAGGTGGAACACCTTCCTTATTAAAGAAAAGTGAATTATCATCAATTATGGATGCCTTGAATAGGAACTTTTCTATTACTCAAAATGTTGAAATCACATTTGAATGTAACCCTGATGATATTTCAAAAGCGAAGTTAAGTGATTTAAAAAATGCCGGAATAAATCGGTTAAGTATTGGTATTCAATCTTTTTTTGAAGAAGATTTAAAACTCTTTAATAGAGCTCATAATGCTAACCAAGCAAAAGAAAGTATTTTAATAAGCCAAGATGTTGGTTTTGAAAACATTACTGTAGATCTAATTTATGGTTCCCCATTATTGACATTAAAAAAATGGGAAGAAAATTTAAACCAAATAGGCAAATTAAACATCCCTCATTTATCAGCTTATACACTTACTGTTGAACCAAATACAGCTTTGCAACACCAAGTTAAAACGAACCAAATAAACTTACCAACTGACGAACAAGCAATTGCTCAATTTAAAACACTTATAGAGATGACCGAAAGCTTTGGGTTGACTCAATATGAAATCTCAAACTTTGGAAAAGAAGGTTTTTATTCTTTTCACAATAGCAATTATTGGAAAGGAGTTGAATATTTAGGTATTGGTCCTTCTGCTCATTCATACATAAAATACTCCCCTCTTGAGAGGGGATTAAGGGGTGTGTCAAAACGCTTTTGGAACGTATCAAATAATATAAAATACATAAAGGCAATTAACAAAAATATTGATTATTGGGAGGAGGAAACTATTGACGAAACAACTGCCTATAATGAATATATTTTAACACGATTAAGAACAATTTGGGGGGTTGAAATAAATTATATTTTTGAAAATTTTAGCCCATTAATTTTTAGCCATTTTAATAAAGAATTGGAGAAATATTCAAATTCTTCTTATCTTCAAACCGTAAATAATAAAATAATATTAACTAAAGAAGGAATTTTTATTGCCGACAAAATTTCATCTGACTTGTTTTATGTAGAATGAAAATACACCCCTCTGCCCCCTTATTGGGGGAGAAACTAACCAACAAATTGTTCCCTCTTAAAAAGGAGGGTTAGGAAGGTGTTAAAAACAAATTATTGATAATGAAAACAACAATAAATTACAGAAATACCACTTTTAATATTGATTTATCTAAACCCCTCGACATTTCAATTCCTTTAAGAGGAAATGAAAAAAATGTAACCGCATGGTATGTAAACTCTCCAGAATTTATACCTGTGATGGAAAATGGTTTTATTGGTGATGTTAATCTAGGTGGAGCAGTAAATTTTAGAAACATTTTCTTTAATCCTCACGGACACGGCACTCATACAGAATGTGTTGGGCATATTAGTAAAAACCCTTATACCATTAATCAATGTTTAAAACAGTTTACCTTTTATGCTAAATTAGTAACTATTACACCTTACAATGTGGATGGGGATAGTGTAATAATGTTAGAACAAGTTGAAAAAATATGGAAAAATAATGAAGCAGATGCGTTAGTAATTAGAACTATGCCCAATAGTGACAGCAAACTAGAAAAACAATATTCAAGCACAAATCCAACTTATATTCATTATAAAGCCATGCAATTTTTGGTGGATAATGGAGTTAAACATTTATTAATAGATACACCTTCGGTTGATAGAGAAGAAGATGACGGAAAACTATTAGCTCATCACATCTTTTGGGACTACCCAAATAATCCACAGTTACACAAAACAATTACTGAGTTAATTTTTGTACCAAATACAGTTGTAGATGATTATTATATTCTCCAATTTCAAATTGCTAGTTTTGAAAATGATGCCTCTCCTAGCAAACCAATACTGTATAAAATATTAAACTAAAAACTTAGCATTTTTACCATTGTTTCAAATTTAAATTTTGCTATGTTTACACAAACAATAGAATATTTTAAAAATGAAACTGGACAGCCTCGATTTAAAAATCTTAAAATGCTTACAAGAAAACGGTAAAATTACCAATTTACAACTATCAAAAGATATTGGTCTTTCTCCAGCGCCAACACTTGAAAGAGTTAAAAAATTAGAATCGAATGGGTTTATTGAGAGTTACCATGCTTTAGTAAATGAAGCAAAATTAGATTTAGGTATAACTGCTTTTATGCAAATTTCACTTATCCGCCAAAGAGACAACGCTATTAATGATTTTATTGCGCAAATTGATAAAATTGATGAAGTTTTAGAATGTTACAATGTTACTGGGCAAGCAGATTATTTACTTAAAATAATGGTTAGAGACATTAAACATTTCGATTACTTAGTAAAAGAAAAATTATCTCCAATAGAGCAAATATTAAACATGCACTCTATGATTGTTATTAATAAAGATAAATACTCAAAAGTACTTCCATACGCTTACAAATAAATGAATATAGAAGAATATCGAAATTATTGTTTGGCTAAAAAGGGAGTTACCGAAGGATTTCCATTTGATAAAACCACCTTAGTTTTTAAGGTAATGGGTAAAATGTTTGCCCTTACAGATATTGACACCTTTACTTTTATAAACCTTAAATGCGAACCAGAAAAAACAATTGAATTAAGAGAATTGTATGATGCTGTAAAACCTGGGTACCACATGAATAAAGCACTGTGGAATTCTGTCTATGTAAATCGAGATGTTTCCGACAAATTAGTTTATAACTGGATTGATGATTCATACGATTTGGTAGTTCAATCATTAACAAAAAAATTACAGTCAGAATTAGAACGCTTATAGTTACTTTTACCGTATGAAAAAATTACTCGCTTATTTTTTACAAGGGTTACTTTATACCATTCCTATTGCTGCTACTATCTATGTAGTAATAGAGGCTATCATTCTGATTGATGGGATTATCCCTGTTGAAGTTCCTGGGTTAGGTATTGTAATTCTTTTAATTACTATAACGCTGGTTGGTATGTTAGGTAGTACTATTATAGTACAACAATTTTTTAGTCTTGAAAGATTACTTGATAGAATCCCTCTTATCAAAATAATTTACACATCAGTAAAAGATTTGTTATCTGCATTTGTTGGCAAGAAAAAAAGATTTACAGAACCTGTTTTAGTACAAATGGAAGGAAATGTTGAACGATTTGGTTTTGTTACTCAAACAGATTTAACTGACTTAGGAATTTCTCCTGATAAAATTGGGGTTTATATTCCTTTTTCTTACGCTGTAACTGGCAACTTAATTGTAGTCCCTAAAAATTGTGTAACTCCAATAGATGCTAACTCTTCTGATATTATGAAGTTTATTATTTCTGGTGGTGTTACAGAATTAGATGAACATGAAGATACTGAGGAAATCACTCATTAGTAAAATACTACTCCTTTATTTATTCTCTACTCGTCCGACCGCTTTTTATAGTTATTGTATAGCGGTCAGACGAGTTGTTATTTTCAGAAAACAATTTACTCATTAGCAAAAACTGTAAACGATACCATCCCTTTGTTTAAATTTTCATAATCTAACTCCACCGATGACAAGCCATCATTACTAGACCATTCATATAATTGATTTGAATCGGTTTTCAATTTAAACTTATCCGAATTATCAATTGCTTCTTTTATTTTTTCCATTACCAATTTTGCCTCAATTTCTGTATTAAAATAAGTGTCTAAACCTACTTCATAACATCCTGCAACATCAAAAAAATAAGTAATGGTATAAGTTTCGTCATTGCCTATTTTATACTCATATTCCAAATACTCGTCATCTTCTTTCACTAATGCAGACTTATCTTCTGACTTTCTTATCGTGGTTAATGATTTATTTAGCTCTGTAGTTCTTTCAGTAATGGACTTGTTTTTAGTCAATTGGTCAAAATAAGTTTTTTCTTGATTACAACTCGTAATAAAAATTACAACCAAACAGGCTATCAATGTAATATTTTTCATCTTTTTAAAATTGAATATTATTCAAATATAGGTGTTTTTTAAGTCTTTCTTTTACAATGATTATCGTTTTTGTATTTGATTTTAAATTACATTTGGCGTCGTGCTTGAAAAGTATAAATATCATATTTGGTTACACATTACCGTACTCATTTTTGGAGTTACGGGTGTATTGGGAAAACTCAT
>CAXBPN010000126.1:0-7392 GCA_963977515.1 uncultured Flavobacteriales bacterium | reverse complement strand
CACCAGAAGGAGTTGTTGTTACTGTTCCAGAACAAACACTATTACAAGATAAATTAGTTCCGCTAGTTGATGTAGTTAATAAGGGAGGTTGGTTAATATTAAAATTAACCGTTTCAATACAGCCATTATTATCTCTAACATCAACAGTGTGAGCACCAGCACATAATCCTGAAATTGATGTGGCAGCAGCAAAAACTCCTCCATTCCATGAAACAGTATATGGTGAGTTTCCTCCAACAGGAGCTACACTTGCAGAGCCATTACAGACTCCATTACAGCTTAAATCTATTGTTGTTAAGTTTACTGTAATTGGGTTAGGTTCAATAACCACGGCATTATCATTAATGGTACAGTTATTACTGTCGGTTACGGTTACGGTATAAGTTCCAGCACACAAAACTGAAATAGCATCGGTACCTTGACCAGTAGTAACTTGCCCAGCAGGAACAGAAGACCAAACAAAAGTATATGGAGTAATACCTCCAACAACACCTACATCAGCTGTTCCGTCACATACTCCATTACAACTCATATCGGTACTATTCATGGTTAAGACCATAGGAATAGGTTCTACAATCACAACACTATCAACACTTACACAAGAGTTAGAATCAGTAATAGTAATATAGTATGTACCTGGACATAAGCTATTTACTCCTGGTGTATTTTGAGGGGGAATTGTGCTCCAATCATAAGTGTATGGTGTTGTTCCTCCTGTTGGAGCAGCATTGGCAGTACCATTACAAAAACCAGGACAGCTAATGTCTGTAGAACTTGGGTTTACAACCAATAAATTGGGTTCTGTAATTGTAATTGTGTCAGATGTCGTACAATTTTTAAAATCGGTAATATCAACAATATATTGTCCGGGACATAACCCAGAAATTGAATCAGTACCTTGACCAGTTGATACTTGCCCAACAGGGGTTGAAGACCAAACATAACTGTAAGGTATATTTCCTCCAGATGTATTGGTTACTGCAATCCCGTCACAGGCATTAAAACAAGTAACATCGCTAAAATTTGTTGAGGTAATTAAAGGTGTAGGTTCAATGATAGTAAAAGTAAAAACGGTATCACAACCATTGGCATCAACAATAGAATCAGTATAGGTTCCAAAACATAAAGCTCCAATTGTTGAAGAAGCTCCCACGTCAATAGTACCATTACTCCAATTGTGCGTAAAAGGAGCTACTCCTCCGCCAGTAACAGTTGCAGTTATTGAACCATCACATAGCCCTCCACAACTTACATTTTGTGTGCTTGTTGTAAATGTCATGGCCAAAGGTTCAATAATTTCAATACTATCGGTTGCACTACAATTTTGAGGATCTGTTACAGTAACGGAAACAAATCCAGCACATAAGTTAGATGCTGTAGGTGTTGTTTGAGTAGATGGATCATTCCAAAGATATGTATATGGATTCCCATTTCCTCCAGCAACATTAGTTGCCAATGCTTGACCTGTACAATCACCAAAACAATTAATTCCAATACTATCTAAATCAAAAGTAATTTGGTCTGGTTCAACAATATTAAAAGTACTATCTATTTGACATCCATTAGCATCAATAACGGTTAAAGCGTAAACGCCATTACATTTATTAACTATAGAAGAGTTCGTGTCTGCAGGAGTAACACCTGCACCAGACCATGTAATATCGTATGGCTGAACACCAAAACTTACACTTGTTCCTATTCCACCATCACAATCCCCAAAACATGTTGGGTCAATAGTTCCAATTACATTTAGTGTTAATTCAATTGGGTTAGAAATTAATATCTGATCAGAACATTGACTACCAAAAGGAGGATTTTGTCCTTGGTCGGTAACTTCTACCCCAACATTTCCTTGACAAGCATTATATAATGTGTCAGGGTCATTAAGTGTTCCATACCCAACCCAGTTGACCAGGAAAGGACCAACGCCACCTGTAATGGTTACATAAGCAATACCATCACAAACCCCATCACATGAAACGCCATAACTATTGTAATCAGAAAGAACTGTTGCAGTAACAGTAAAGCCCATATCGCCACAAGCTTTCATAACAGTACTTTCTCCAAATGTAAATAAGCTTCTTTCTAGGTTAGAAATGTTAATGTTCGCTTGGTCTGCATGCCTGTTAATAAAGATGTTTGAGTTAGTTGACACTAAATCAAAAGAGGTAGAATTTTTTATGTCGAATTTATTTACAGCATGAAAATTAGATTTAACTAAATCTAATTTTTGATTTTTAGCTTGATTAACTTCAAAAGCCCCAGCTAAAATTGTAATGTTATTCGCAACAATATTACCTTCTTCAAAAAAGAGGGTTTTGTTTTCTTGTAAAAATAAATTGTCTAATAATTGCCAAGTTCCAGAACCGTTAAATTCTACGTCTCCAAGAAATTGGGATTGACTTGTTTTTATCTTAGAAGATGAATTTGAACTGGTAAATATGATTTTCCCTAAAAAATTATTTGTGAATTTATTATTTACGATAAAATTTTTGCCTACTGTTAAACTTTCAGTATTGTTGGCAGATAGGGTAAAGTTTTTCTTAGTTGCAGCGTTAAAACTATTACAAAAAGCAGCACTATTAATTGTAATGTCGCCATGTTTTTTAAACGAATTTTCATCAATAATAACATTGTCGTTTAGAGTTGGTATTCCAATCCCTCCATTTCCACCGCTTGTGTTTGACCAATGTGTGGCATCATTCCAATTACCACTATTTCCAATCCAATAAAAATCGTTCGCAAAACCTATATTAAATAATAAAATTGCGGTAACAAAAAGAAAGTATTTTTTTAAACTCATTAAAGTGCAAATTAAGTTTCAAACAATGTTGCGTTTACGACAATAATACAAATATGTTACTATTTTAACAATGATATTAACGTAACCGTTTATAATTGACGAATATATGTTGTTTTTAGTTGCAATAAACGCAACTAAAGTAATAAAAATGAAGTAACGAATGTTAAAAACTCTGTTGGATTTTCAGCATGTACCCAATGCCCAGAATTACTAATTGTTTCTATCGTTGAATTTGGAAAGATTTCTAGAATATTTTTGTAGTCAGATTCTATGATGTAATTTGATAATTCTCCCCGAATAAAAAGAGTTGGTTTTTCAAAAACAGAAATATTTTGTAAGCCTTCCCCAATAATTTCTATTTTTTGGTTGATTACCGGTAAATTAAAACGCCACGCTAATTTCGATTTCTCAACCCAGTACAAATTTTTTAGTAAAAATTGGCGGGTGGAAGCTTCTTCAATGTGTGTAGAAAGAATTTTGTCAGCTTCGCCTCTCGATTTTATTTTATTAAAATCTAAACTTAATAATCCATCAATAATTCCACGATGATGGACAGGATATGATTTTGGGGCAATATCAACTACAATTAGTTTTGAAAGTTTTGTTGGGTAATTCATTGCAAATTGCATTGCCGTTTTCCCTCCCATAGAATGCCCTAAAACTATTGGGTCAACAATCTGATGAGTATTTATAAATTCATATAAATCATCAGCCATAGCATCATAATTAAACTCATTGTTATGAGGCGATTGACCATGATTTCGCTGATCAACTATAAAAACTTCAAAATCTTCACTTAATATTTTTGCAAGAGTCATCCAATTATCGAGAGACCCAAATAACCCATGTAAAATAATTAAAGATTCACCAGAACCCATTCGCTTATAATTCAATTCCATTTTACTATTCTTTTGCTGTCTTTTTCAAAATAAAAAATCAAAGTTCTAATTTTTAATGAATATGGTTATTTTTGAAGTAAATAAAAACACGAAAGATGGACGATTTAAAAGTTATAGCAGAAAATAAAACAGCGTTTAAGGTTGCTTTTGATAAAACTACCAATTCGGGAGTTGTTGATGGTAAAAAATTTAGTTGGGATGTTGCTCAAATCAATGAAACTACTTTTCATGTTATAAAAGATAATAAGTCTTACAATATTGAAGTGTTGAAATTTAAGTCAGAAACTAAAGAGATTTTTTTAAAAGTAAATGGCATTAAATACAAATATCAAATTAAAGACAAGTTTGATGAGTTATTGCATAGTTTAGGAATGGATAATCTAGCCGCAGCAAAAGTTTCTGATTTAAAAGCACCTATGCCTGGTTTGGTTTTGGAAGTAGATGTTGAAGTTGGACAATCGGTTGTTAAAGGTAATACATTATTGATTTTAGAAGCCATGAAAATGGAAAATGTAATAAAATCGCCAACTGATGGAGTAATAAAGAGTATAGTCGTAAATAAAGGAGAAGCAGTTGAAAAAAATCAAGTGTTGTTAAATTTTGAGTAGAATGAATTTGAGTTCAAAGTTTAAAGTTGAAAGTTTAAAGTTACATGATATAGATTCTCCTCTTGAGAGGAGAAGATTTTGTCCAATATCTTTGATTTGGAGACAAAATCAGAGGTGTGTTAATTTGTTAGTTCTTTCTTTTTTTATCTTGTTTTTAACTTCTTGCGGGACTAACGATTCAGAAAAGGTAAATGAAAATCCGATAAAAGATTCTATTCCAAAAGTTGAAGCACCTAAAATAAGCCAAGAAGATGCTGTGATTATTGAGCCTTTGGTTGATGAAGAAGTTGTTGTTATTGAAAAAAGAGGAATTAAATTAACCGAACTTAAAACGGAAGTTGCCAATGAAGTTTCACTTACATTAAATACCAAACAATTTAAAGAAGGAGTTAATGAACTTGATTATTTGGTAAATGGAATTTCTGATTATAATATTGCTACCATAGAAAATAATTACACCTTAAATTATTTTAAAAAAGCTCAAATTAAAAAGGAGTTTTTGTATGGTAATAATGTGTTTTTAAGTTTTTTAACTTACCCCAATAAAATTAGTGTTAAAACCAATAAAGCTAATGTGTTGAAGAATGTGGTAATTGGCGATATGGAAAGTTTGTTTAATATGAAACAGCCTCATTTGTTTTTTCATTTACCACAAGAAAATACCGAAAACCCTATTTTAGATTTTTATTTGGTAAACACTTCAATTTCTAAAACAGGAAATAAAGTGAAAGTAACTATTAATGAGGTTGATTTTATAATTGAGAAATGGGCTGCTTACCAAATTGAAGGGTTAAAAGGAAAAGATTCTTCGACTCCACTCAGAATGACAATTCGTATCCAGTTAATTGATAAAAATGGAAATTTAATTGATGGTCCTTTTAATGATTCTGGAGAGAGGGTTTTATATGCAAAACACTGAAGAGTGAAGTTTGGACTTCCTACTAAAAACTAGACAAATATAATACCGTCAGCTACTACATCTTGTACTGAGTGTTGGCAAAATGAAAAAATATTTTCTTCGCTTAAAGCAAATTCAGGGTACTTAGCTTTTCAAAAATACATTTCATTCTTCAACGTGTTTTTTCAATATTTTCGCTATACTCTAATTGCTTAACTTTCAACTTAAAAACGCTTTCAACGCTTTTATCGTTGCTTCTTCATCTTCATAAAAACCAGCATGACCTACATTTTCAAGTAACACATAGCTCCCTTTTTCGGGTAATTGTGCTTGAATAATTAAATCTTTATAAGGTAAAATATTATCATGTTTCCCGATAATGAACAACACTGGATAAGGTGCGAAATTTAAAATTACCTCCCTATCTAACCTTATTTTCATGCCTTCTAGAGCTGCCACGACACCTTGATTAGAAGTAAAAAGTGCTATTTTCTTAATTTGATTAATTGCTCTTTTAAAAGGTTTATAATTGGTATTAAATAAATTTGGAATGGCTTCATTTATAAATAAGTTCTTATTTTTCTTTACCACTTTTATTGCTCTATCTCTATCTTTCTTTTTTTCAACACTATCTGCTCGTGCAGAAGAATGAAACATACACAACCCTTTTAAATTGTCTGGATTTTTTTCAGCGTAAGCTAGGCTCACATAACCACCAAGCGAATGACCAACAAAATAAGCTTTTCGAATTTTTAAATGAGTTAGAACGGCTTCAACTGCTTCTGCCATTTCCTCCATGGTATGTACATAACTTAGACAATCAGTTGCTCCATGTCCTAACAAATCTATGGTAATTACTCTTGTTGTTGAATTGGCAATTTGTTTTATAATAGAACTCCAAATGGATTTATCCTCTAAAAAACCATGTAAAAAAACAACAGTTTTACCTTTTCCACTATCGGTAAAGCTGATATTAATATTTTTAAATTGTATTGTTTGGTTTTTCATTTAATTGGAAGGTGATTAGAAACCTCGAAGATTTTTTCATTCCCCTAGTGGTCGGATGACTATACAGACAACCAAAGAGTCATCTGACCACTCTAAAGATTCGCGTTATGAGTTCATCAAAGCCTCTATTTCATCTGCTTCTAATGGAATATTCTTCATTAAATCTTGAGGTCCATTGTTAGTAATCAACACATCATTTTCTAATCGTATTCCTAAATTTTCTTCTGGAATATAAATACCTGGTTCAACGGTTAAAACCATTCCTGCTTCAAATGGTCTATTACGCTCTTCTATGTCATGCACATCTAAACCCATGTGATGAGAAGTTCCGTGCATAAAGTATTTTTTATATAACGGATTAGCTGGGTCTTGATTTGCAACTGCTGTTGCATCTAACAATCCTAATCCTATTAATTCCTTTTCCATTAAGTTTCCAACTTCTGCATGATAGTCTTCGTGCATTGTTCCCGGAACCAACATCGCTGTTGCTGCTTTCATTACTCTTAAAACTGCATTATAAACCTGTTTTTGTCTAGCTGTAAATTTTCCACTAACAGGAATACATCTTGTCATATCAGAAGCATAATTACCGTATTCTGCACCAATATCTAACAAAATTACATCTCCAGCTTTACATTCTTTGTTATTCTCAACATAATGCAATACACAAGCACTTGCTCCAGAAGCAATAATCGGCTCATAGGCATAACCTCTTGAGCGATTCATTAAAAATTCGTGTGCTAATTCTGCTTCAATCTCATATTCCATCACACCTGGTTTTACAAATTTCAATAATCTTCTAAAACCTTTCTCTGTTATGTTACAAGCATGTTGTATGGTGTCAATTTCTAATTGTGATTTGATAGGACGTAATTTTCTCATAATTGGAGCTAATCTTTCATACTCATGTAATGGATATTTTTCTTTGCATGATTTTCTAAATCTATCATCACGAGTTTCAACAGTAGTAATTGCTCTTAAATGTTCATTCTGATTTAAATAAACATGTTCTGCTTCAGTCATTAAGGTATGAAATATTTGATCGAACTGAGAAGTCCAATAGATTGTTTCAATTCCCGATTGTTTAGTCGTTTGCTCTTTGGTTAATTTTGCTCCTTCCCAAATGGCAATTAATTCACTTGTTTCTTTCACAAATAATATCTCCCTATGCTTTGG
>CAXBPN010000125.1:0-7475 GCA_963977515.1 uncultured Flavobacteriales bacterium | reverse complement strand
TTAAAGTTAATATTTTTCTACTTTTAAACTGTACTATTTTTGGGGAAGCTTACAGTAGAAAGTTTTCCAGATCTAAAGGTTCAGGTGGTAGAAAGTTTTCCTGGCATGAACAATTAGAGCATATTTATAAAAATCAAATAAATGGATATTAAAAAAATCATAAAAATATTTGATGATGAATTAATAGATAATAACAAAGGTTATTTGACACTCGGACAAGCTAATAAATTATTAGTTGACAACGGAATAATTACCATTTTCGAAAAGTCAAATAATGTTCTAAAAAAACTTTTAGAAAAAAACGAAATTCCTCACGCTACCCAAACTGACAA
The DNA here is from genome assembly GCA_963977515.1 of uncultured Flavobacteriales bacterium. GTDB lineage: Bacteria > Bacteroidota > Bacteroidia > Flavobacteriales_E > Vicingaceae > Vicingus. The sequence goes on along the minus strand of CAXBPN010000125.1, from coordinate 7,143 downwards.
AAAACCTAAACAATGGAGGATTCCATTATCAGATGAAGGAGAAAAAAAGCTTTTAAAAATACAAGAAGAAAAAGAAAAGAACAAGAAACCCAGAAAAGAACCAAGGCAAAAAATTAAAGAAAAAGGCACTTGTCCACAATGCGGTACAGAAACCATATTTGGATCTCATTGTAAGGAGTGTGGAAACTATCTAACTATCCCGAAAAAAGTAATCTTTAATGAAAACATTGAATCATTAATTGAGCAAAATCATTTACAAAAAGACAAACCAAAACAACCCACTCAAAATGAAGTAATTTTAACTAAAAATCAGCGAAATTGGATAATTGGAATTGCGATTGTAGGTTTTCTATGGCTTATTGGCACTTTTTCGGACAATGATTCTTCGACAACGACTTTATATAAAGTAAACACAACAACTTATGTCGGCACAAGCAAAGCTAACTATGATGAAATGTTTAATTATTTAAGCACTTCTGATATGCAAGCACTATCCTCTCTTATGCTGAAAGGACAAGTAGAATTACTTACATCAGGAACAGAAGTCTATTTATTAAACGCACATTTTGGTTATGCTGTAGTTCGCATAAATGGTTCTACACAAAAATTATGGATAGTAACTGACCATATAACAAAAGAATAAATTATGCTTAAATCAAACTTTAATAATTCCCTAGTTGATAAAGTTTCCATTTCCCTTCAAAAATATATGAAAGACAACTGCCTCAAATCTCTTTCAGCTGACGAATGTGCAACGTTATTAGCAAAAAATAATATTTTAACTAATACTGTTAAACCTAAACCTGGTTTTAATTTTCGTCAAATGTTACGTGACGGCAGAGATGGCAAAATAAATTTAGTTGAGGGTGCATTTCAAGAAAGACCAAATACAAAGTGGTCTATTAAAAGAAAATAAAAAGAAGCCCATAACAATCTGATGAAATTATCAAATAAAATCGAAAACGTATGCAAACAAAAACTTCCAATTATCCTAATTAAACATTTTACAACATTCTATATATAATATGCCTCGGTCGCTAGCATTTTAGCTTTGTGAAACTTGGGCAGTTAATGCCATAATTTTAGTTAGTGCTTTTTAATAGCACATTAGCGAGCTGCATTCTCGCTTTGTAACTTGACATAGTTTTCGCTACTAAGGTTTTGCAGTAACGGGGGATTCCTCACAAAAATTATTACTTTTAAGCGTTGAACAAACTAAACGCACATTACATATAGTAGCGTTGTGTTTAATGATATGGGTGGCAAACGCTCAAAAGAAAGAAAACAAAAAAGACTAAAATATATAGCAGAGCTATATATTTTAGTCTTTTTTGTTTTCAAGTAATGCTATTACTTTATCTTTTTCTAGGAGCAACTTTTCATATAAATCTTTAACGAGTTTGATTTCAGTATTATTATAAGCAATAAATTCCCCACCTTGCTGATTTGTTGAGTTATTATTGAAAATAAGATTCTCATCAAAATCCATTAGTTCTTGAATGGAAATATCTAAAATTTTACAGATTGACAACATCATATTAAAAGTTGGAGAAACAGATTCTGATTCTATTCTACTAAATTGTTTTTGAGAGATACCAATTTCTTTAGCTAAGTTTTCTTGTGAAAAACCTTTAAGTTCTCGAAGTTTTCTTATGTTTTGACCTATCATTCTATTACTTTTACGTATTCTGACTAAATTAGTCCAAATATACTAAATTAGTCGAAGGGTAATGTAAGAAATGTTTGTTGTTATTTTTAATTGTAATATAGAAGATTAACAGATGGTTGAAAAAATAAGTAGAGGTAAGTATGTGAAAAATACGTAGTAAAATTACGTGTTTTCCGCATGTAATAATTTGAAAAAAAAGCAGTTAATTTGTGAACTTAAAAATATTTATTAATCATTAAAAAATTATTTATGAAAACATTACAATTAAATGAAATGGAAAATATTGAAGGTGGATCTTCTTCTTGGGGTTGCGCTTGGTCATCAGTTGGATTAGCTGCGGCTGTAGTTGGCTTGGCTTTTGTTACTGGTGGTGCTAGTCTCGTTGTTGGTTTAGCAGGTTATGCTGCTGGTGTTGGAGGAGTTGTAACTTCTTGCTCATAGCAAATAATTTTCAGGAAAAAATGTAATTTAAAAATAGAATTTCTATTTACATCAAATTAGTATTTCTTTTTAAGATGATTATTAATTTGATAAAATTGCATTTTTTCCTAAATATATTCTTTTATTAAGGTGTAAAATTTTATAGTTTTTAAAATGAACTTGTTTAAAGCCCTCTTAAAAAAGAAGAGTTAATTTGTTGATTTTATTGATATTAAAATTTGAATTTGAAAAAATCATTTTTCAGACAAAAATTTTCAACTTTGACATCTGAATATCAACAATATAAATTAAAAATCTTCATCAGGACTTTAAATAACTTCAATTTGAAATTTTTTAAAAAAAGTTACATTATTCTTCAATAAAAAATTTATTTTCATTTAAAATCAATTAATAACTAATAAAATTATGGTATCTAAAAATAAAAACAATATTTCGTATGCTTTAATTTTACTTTTTGTACTAATAGCATTTTCTGGTATATTATTATATGCTTTAGGAAAAGTCAACACAATATCATTCATATTAACAAACATCGCAGTTGCCTTGGGTATTGTAGCACAAAAAATAAGCATTAAAAAAAGAAAAGAAAACAACTGAAATTAGCAAATTTTCAGTAAAAATATTTTTTATACTTTTATTTGAAAACGCATTTTGGATAAATGCCTTTCTTGTTGTTTATCAATCGTGGAATTTTACGGTTTCACAACATGCTAATATAAAATATCTCGGCTATTATTTATGATAGCAATTAAAAAAAACATTACCAAATCACACAAAAAGCAATAAGTTTTAAAAGGTGTCGATTTAACTTGCGAAAAAAGGAAAGTACAAGCCTTGTTAGGAGTTAATGGAGCAGGTAAAAGCACCTTAATCAACATTGTTTTGTAATTAAGTAAATAACAATAGTGCTATTTACTTATCTATCATTAATAGACGATTCTAAGGGTTCTACTTTCAAATTAAAAAAATGTTTCAAAAACTATATAATAAAAATAAATGGCTTGTTTTTACAATCGTGGTATTAATTACGTTGTATTTTACTTGGTTAATGAACGCTGCCTTACCTTTTAATCGAATGATGTACAATAGCTTGTCAGAGCAATTAAGTGCTAATCGCATTCATAAATTAATTGAGAGTCAGCAAAAGTGGAAATGGCTAGGGTATTTAATATTACCTCTGTTGTTAATAATTAAATGGTTCTTAGTAGCTGTAGCATTAGATGTTGGTGCTTTACTGTTTGAAATAGAGCTCAAATTTAAAAAAGCATTTCAAATAGCAATGTTAAGTGAAATGGCTTTTTTATTGCTATTAGGAGTTAAATTTGGTTGGTTTTTTTACAATAGAGATACTCTTACCTTAGAATATGTGAAAGGATTTATGCCTTTATCTTTAAGTAGTTTAATTGATACTAGCAGTATAGATAAATGGTTCATTTACCCTCTACAAGTTATCAATTTATTTGAAATAGCTTATTGGTTTATTTTGGCTTATTTTTTAAGTATAGAGCTTAAAAAACCATTTGGTAAAGCATTTCAATTTGTTGCTTCAACTTATGGGGTAGGTTTGATAATTTGGATAATATTTATGGCATTTTTAATTTTAAACTTTAGCTAACATACAGATGTGTGTTGATAATAAATTTGCAGATGAAAAAAAAGATGATAATAGTAATCCTTACAATAATTATTAGTTGGCTTGGCTATTTTGGATACAATGCCATACAAAAACGTTCTCTGTTAAATGCTGCCGAAGAAAAAACGAAAGAATTACCACCTTTATCATTCAACAACTTAGATGAAACGATTTTTAACTACATTAACGAAGTTGAACAACAAACATTAATTATTTATTTTCACCCAGAATGTGAACATTGCCAGTATGAAGCAAAACAAATTGTAGCAAATAAAGAGCAATTTAATAGAATTCAAATTTTAATGATTTCTCCAGCTCCCTTAACTCAAATTAAGCAATTTAACAGCGATTATCTATTAGATAAAATTCCATCATTAAAAGTATTATGGGATAAAGAACAAAAGTTTGAAAGTTACTTTGGTAATACAACCTTTCCAACAGTATTTATTTATAGCAAACAGAATCAATTACAAAAGAAATATAAAGGAGAAGTTAAAATAGAGGCAATTTTAAAACATTTAGAAAAAACCCAAAAAGAAAAAGTAGGCGAAATTTCTTTAACATCAGCCACTACAAATCATTTTATTGATTTTAATATCATGTTCTGTTTATTTGATTTAGGCTTATGATGAAAGTAAAAGAACTTGAAAAAACCTTTGTATTACAGCAAGGTCAGTCTGATTGTGGTGTTGCTTGTTTACTTTCCTTAATTAATTATTATGGAGGAACAACGACTCTTGAAAAGTTACGAGAAACAAGCGGTACAAATACGCAAGGAACAACGTTATTAGGCTTATACCAAGGAGCTAATCAAATTGGATTTGAGGCTAATGGATGTGAGGCAGATATACAAGCCCTAATTGACCACAAAGAGCCATTAATATTACACGTACTTATTGAGGAAAGGTTACAGCACTATGTAGTTTGTTATGGATATGAAAACGAGCAATTTATTATTGGAAACCCTGCTACTGGAATATCAAAATATACTGCTAAAGAATTGGATAAAATTTGGGTAGAACATAAATGTTTAACCCTAACACCAACAGTTAATTTTATCAAATCTAAAAAGATTAAAACTGCTAAAAAAGATTGGTTACTTCGTTTAATTAAAGAAGACTATTCATTATTAGGAACAAGTCTTGTTTTAGGAGTAGGGATTGCTGTTTTAGGAATGGTAATGGCAATTTTTTCTCAGAAATTAATTGACGAAATACTCCCATCTAATGATGCTAATAAGTTAATAACAGGGGTAGGGTTGGTTACAGCGTTGTTGATTGTTAGAGTTGGCTTAATGGCAATACGTCAACTCCTATTATTAAGACAAAGTAAGGATTTTAATAATCGTATTATTGATGCTTTTTACAGCACTTTGTTGTATTTACCTAAATCATTTTTTGATACTCGTAAAATAGGAGAATTAATAGCTAGATTAAATGATACTGGAAGGATACAACGTGTAATTAGTCAAGTGGCAGGTAATGTAATTATTGATGGATTGATGGCTATTACTTCACTGGTCTTTCTGTTTATTTATTCGTGGCAGGCAGGAGTAATTGCATCTATAAGTTTACCTATTTATTTTTTATTGATTTACCGTTTTAATGCCAAAATAATTGTAGCACAAAAAGAAGTAATGAGCGGCTATGCTCATAGTGAAAGTAATTACATTAGTACGATGCAAGGTGTTTCTGTAATAAAAAACTTTAACAAGCAAGAATTGTTTGCTCAAGTAAATCAAATCATTTACGGAAGTTTTCAAGAAAAAGTATTTGCTTTAGGGAAAATTAATATTCGATTAACGTTTATTTCAGGACTTTCTGGCGTTATTTTTCTGATAGGAATATTATCCTATACTGCTTTTCAAATTTATAGCAACATACTCACAATAGGAGAATTAATGGCAATTTTAGGAATGGCATCAGCCCTCTTACCTGCGGTAGCTAATTTAGCTCTAGTAGCAATTCCAATTAATGAAGCAAAAGTGGCATTTGATAGAATGTTTGAATTTGTAAACATTCCTTCAGAAGAAAATGAAACCAATAAGGAGTTAGTTTTTAAATCTATGCAACTTAAAAATATCTCTTTCCGATTTCCTGGGAGAAAACAAATATTACAAGATGTTTCGATTGAAATTAAGAACAATGAATTTCTTGCTACGGTGGCTACGACATCTTACACGGAACGTTAGGCCTCATTAAAAAAAACCCCCTGAAAAATAGAATATTCTAAGAATTGAATCTATCTTTGATAATATCAAATGATAGCATCAAAATGAAACCACCTTACGATATTACTCCTAAAATTTTAAAATTAATTGCTTCTATATCTGAAAAATTAGGAGAAATAAATGCAACATTTCTAGACAAACCCTCTCCTACTCTTAGAAAACAGAATAAAATAAAGACAATTCATTCTTCTTTGAAAATTGAAGGTAATACACTTACAGAAGAACAAATAACTTCATTACTTGAAAACAAAAGAGTAATTGGACCTAAAAAAGATGTTTTAGAAGTTTTAAATGCAATTAATGTTTATGAAAATATTGGAGAATATAATCCTTTATCTGAAAAATCATTTTTAAAGGCTCACAACGTTTTAATGAATGAATTAATAGAGAAACCTGGAGAATACAGAAAACAAGGTGTAGGAATCGTTAAAGGCTCAAAAGTTGAGCACCTTGCTCCTCCTCATGAAAATGTTCCTTTCTTAATGAAAGATTTATTTGAGTACTTAAAAACAGACGAAATAGAATTAATTAAAAGTTGTGTTTTTCATTATGAAATGGAGTTTATACATCCTTTTTTAGATGGTAACGGAAGAATGGGTAGATTATGGCAAACTTTAATCCTAATCGAAAAATATCCAGTTTTTGAATACATACCATTTGAAACTTTAATAAGTAAAAATCAAGAAGAATATTATAAAATACTTGCTTTATGTGACAAAACAGGAAAGTCAACTTTTTTCATTGAGTATATGCTTTCAATAATTGAAGATTCTCTGAATGATTTATTAAATTACAATAACAGAAACTTTAATACTGAACAAAGACTTGAATATTTCAAATCATTAGAATTTAAAGAGTTTTCAAGAAAAGATTATATGGATACATTTAAAGATATATCATCTTCTACAGCTAGTAGAGATCTAAAAAAAGGAATTGAATTAGGAATTTTAATTAAAATAGGAGAATTGAATAAAACCAGATACAAAATTACTGTGCCCAACAACAGCTAAAAAACATAGCTTTTTAGTGCTTTAACAAAGTTGGTCTTTTATTTATTTTGTGTAGTTTTAGTCTGAAAACTAATCGGCTAGTTTAACGCTACGTTTCCTAGCTAAATTACATTAAAGGAACGGAACTTTCTTCCATTCTCTAATACATCGTGTACAAAAT
>CAXBPN010000124.1:0-7498 GCA_963977515.1 uncultured Flavobacteriales bacterium | reverse complement strand
ATTGATTCATTAACAAAAGAAATAGCTGAATGTCTGTATTGTGGAATTATGACAGATACAGGTTCGTTTCGATATCCATCAACAACAGCTAAAACACATCAAATAATAGCTCATTTTTTAACGTTAGGAGTAAATGGAGCTAAAATTCATGAATACGTTTATGATACCTACTCTGAACATCGACTAAGATTAATAGGATATGCTTTAACTCAAAAAATGAAAGTTTTCCCAGAATATAATGCAGCTTATATTTCCTTGTCTCAACAAGAGTTAAAAGAGTTTAACTTTCAAAAAGGAGATACAGAAGGATTGGTTAATTATCCTCTTTCTATAAATGGGATAAAATTTGCCGCATTAATTACCGAAAAAGAAAAAGATATAAGTATGTCAATGCGGTCTAAAGATGATTTTTATGTAAATGAATTTGCGAATGAACATTTTCAAGGAGGAGGTCACATATATGCTGCTGGAGGTAAGTCAGATTTATCTTTAGAAGATACAATCATTAAATTTGAGGAATTACTGAAACAATTTAAAAATTAAGAATAGTGAGGGTAATTTGTTTTTTTATATTAATAATCATGTTGTTTTCTTGTGGAAATAATGAAAAGGTGGATAAAGCAAATAATGTTTTTTCCCAAAAAGAGATTAAAGAAAATTTAATTGAAGCCAATAGAATTGCTGCACAAAAAGAATCGATTCAAATAGATGGTTATGTAGCTCGCCGAAAATTAGATGTAACTAAAACTGGTACAGGATTAAGATATTTAGTTTACGAAGAAGGAGATGGAGAAAAAGCAGTGAATGGTAAAACAGCAGTAGTTAAATACGAGGTTTCTTTAATAGATGGTACAGTTTGTTACTCAACCAAAGAAAAAGGAGCCGAAGAATTTATAATTGGTAAAGACAATGTGGAGAGTGGACTACATGAAGGAATTACTTACATGAAAGTAGGAGATAAAGCTAAAATTATTATCCCCTCTTATTTAGCACATGGTTTGGCTGGAGATTTTAACAAAATACCAGTACGCTCAACTATTATTTATGACATTGAATTAATTGCATTAAAGTAATCTTGAAATTGAAACGATTAATTCTAATATTTTCCACTTTACTTTTTTTAGTTGCTTGTCAAGATGAATTTGAAGGATATACATCAATTAATGACGGAGTACACGTAAAACTTATTTCTTTCGAAGATGATGTTCAGTCTTATCAAACCGAAAACTATATAAAAGCTAGTTTTAGTGTTGTAGATGGCGATGAAATAAAGTATAGAAATTACAAATACATTCCTTTTATTCCTGTAAACAAAAAGTTTGACGAAATATTTACCCAATTAAACAAAGGAGATAGTTTGGAGCTATTGATTTCTAAAGAAGTTTTTGTAGATAATAGCTTTGGATTTACTGCTATTGACTTTAGATCGGATTATGTTAAAGTAAATGTAAAAATTCATGATTTTTTAAGTCAAAATGAATATTTACACTTTCAAGAAATAAAAGATGATGAATTAATTGAGCAGCAAATACTAAAACAATATTTAACAAATGAAAAAAGTGTTCAAAAAATAGATGGTATTTATTACGCTAAAATAACAGCAGTAGAAGATCAAAATATTGAGAGAGGAGATGTAATTAATATTAAATACGTAGGTAGTTTTATTAATGGCGTTGTTTTCGATACCACCTTTAGTAAGCAATCTTTTGAATTTACTTATGGAACACCAAATCAAGTGATAGAAGGAATAGAGAAGGTGTTAAAAGTTCTTAAAAATGGGGAGAAAGCAAAAATTATCATACCTTCGCAGTTCGCTTTTGGAGATAAAGGTTCCAGTACAGGAATAGTACCTCCTTATAGTACAGTAATTTATAATTTAGAAATAATAAACATTAAATAAAAATGAAAAAATTAACTTTTTACGCTTGTTCAGCAACACTATTATTTGCCTGTGGAGGCAATCAATCTAATGAGTCAGTAACTTTAACAAATGAAATTGATTCGGTAAGTTATAGTTTAGGAGCTAATATGGCTACTAATATTGCAAAAGATTTTTCAGAAGCTAATTCAGCAGCTTTTGTCAAAGGTTTTAATGATGTGCTTGATTCAGCTGATATGCTAATTGCAACAGAAGAATTACAAGGTGTTTTACAACCATTTTTTCAAAGAAAGCAAGAAGAGGCAATGAAAAAACAACAAGAAGAAGCACAAAGAACTGCTCAAGAGCAATTTGGAGATGTTAAAACTCAGGGAGAACAATTTTTAGAAGAAAATAAATCAAAAGAAGGTGTACAAGTTACAGCTAGTGGGTTACAATATGTTGTTTTAAAAGAGGGACATGGAGCTAATCCAACGGCAGAATCAAATGTAACAGTACATTATCATGGTACAACGCCTGATGGAATAGTTTTTGATAGTTCTGTTGAAAGAGGTGAGCCTGCATCTTTTGGATTAAATCAAGTTATTGTTGGATGGACAGAAGGGCTGCAATTAATGAAAGAAGGAGCAAAATACAGATTTTTTGTCCCTCAAGAATTAGCTTATGGAGCTAATCCTAGACCAGGAGGAGCAATTAAGCCTTTTATGCCTTTAGTTTTTGAGGTAGAATTAATAAAAATTAATAACTAAAAATAAAATCAATTATGAGTAAATTATTAGTAAAAGCTATTTTATTTTCAATGTGTACTGTAGTTATTATCAGTTCTGCTAGTGCACAAAAAAAAGGGAAAAAGAAGAAAACTAATATTGAAGAAGTAGCATTTAAATTATCAAATGAAATTGATTCGGTAAGTTATGGTGTTGGTTTAAATATGGCTTTAAGCCTTAAAAAAGATTTTCCAGAAGCAAGTTTAGATGCTGTAATTGAAGGTTTGGCTGATGGATTGAGTAAAGACTCAACATTAATATCTGCTGAAGAAATGCAGATGATTGTGATGTCATATTTTAAAGCAAAATCTGATAGAGCTACTAAAGAAAAACATGAGAAATTAAAAATAGTAATGAAAGAAGGTTTAGCTTTTCTTGAAGAAAACAAATCAAAAGAAGGTGTACAGGTTACAGAAAGCGGTTTACAATATATTGTTATGACAGAAGGAACTGGTAAACAACCAAGAGATACTTCAAGTGTAACGGTTCATTATCACGGTACTACTCCAGAAGGTGTTGTTTTTGATAGCTCAGTAAATAGAGGTAAGCCTGCAACTTTTGGTTTAAATCAAGTTATTAAAGGTTGGACAGAAGGATTGCAACTAATGAAAGAAGGAGCCAAGTATAGATTTTTTATTCCTCAAGAATTAGCTTATGGATCAAACGCACCTCAAAAAGGAGAAGGACCGATAAAACCTTTTATGCCTTTAATTTTTGAAGTAGAATTAATTAAAGTAAATGATTAAAATTTTTAATAATAGGGTTTATATAATTTTATTGAGCGTTGTTACGCTTGTATCATGTAAAACCATGCAAACAAAAAGAAGTATTGTGGGAAAAGAATTTACAACAGAATCGGGTTTAAGATATACGATAACTAAAGAAGGAACTGGTGAGAGAGCTAAAACAGGTGATAAGGTAGTTGTGCATTATACTGGTAAATTAACTAACGATAGTGTTTTTGATAGTTCAGTAAATAGAGGACAACCTTTTAGTTTTAAACTAGGAGTTGGACAAGTAATTAAAGGTTGGGATGAAGGTGTAGCTTTATTAAATGTTGGAGATAAGGCAACGTTTATAATTCCTTCTGATTTGGCTTATGGAGAAAGAGGTGCTGGTGGAGCAATTGGACCAAATGAGACATTAATCTTTGATGTAGAATTAATAGAGATAAAAGAAGGTCCAAAACCTTATGATGTTTCTAGTAAAGACACTCTAACTACTGAATCAGGTTTAAAATACATTAAGTTAAATTCAACAGATGGTATTCAAGCAGAAGCTAATAAAATAGTTAAAGTACATTATTCTGGATATTTAGAAGATGGAAGTATGTTTGATTCATCTGTAGAAAGAGGTCAACCATTAGATTTTCCTTTAGGACAAGGAAGAGTAATAAAAGGATGGGATGAAGGAATTGCTTTACTAAAAGTAGGAGAGAAGGCTCGTTTAATTATTCCGCATGAGTTGGGATATGGAGAAAGAGGTCATCCTCCTGTGATACCCGCTAAAGCGACATTGATATTTGATGTAGAATTAATCGAAGTTAAATAATAAAAAAACCAAACTGAAAAGTTTGGTTTTTTTATGGGATTTAGTTGTTAATTACTTTTTATAGATACTAAAATTACCGTTTACCTGCAAAAAGCGACCGTTCACTAGAAAAATGAAAGATGTATTGATTCTTAATAGATATTTTAATATATTCGATATATCTTATTGAGAATAAGATGTATAATTACAAAATAGTATTTTATTAATTAAATCTTTCTATTATGAAAAAAAGTTACATTTTTATTTTTTTATTGTCAAGTATTAGCTTGACGGTATTAAAAGCACAAACTATTACAGCAACAGGAATAAATCCATCTGTTGGAGAAGATTATGTAAGGGTTTTAACGCCATCATTCAGTGAAGGTAGTTCAGGTACAGGTCAAACTTGGGATATTTCTTCAATTACAGGTTCTAATTCTGGAGCTACAGTTGTTGCAGTAGCTTCAACTCCAAATGGGGCAAACCATCCTTTGGCTAATATAGCATACGATGATGGTACTAATTTCTCGTACTTTAAAACATCATCAAGTGTTTTTCAATTTCATGGTATTGAAGGTTCTGTAAGCATGATTTATTCAAACCCAGAAGATTTATTGAGGTTTCCATTTAGTTATTCTGACTCTTATTCTGACTCATGGACAGCAACTTTTACTTCGGGGCTTGACTTTTATAGAAGTGGAGAAACAACAGTAACAGCAGATGGAACAGGTTCTCTAATTACACCTAATGGAACCATTTCAAATGTTCTTAGGATTCATTCTGTTCAAGTATATACAGATTCTGCAGACTTAGGAGGAGCACCTTATATTATAAATTATACAAATGACCAATATTTTTGGTATAAAGATGGTAATCATTTCCCTTTAGCATCTACTTATACTTTAACTTCTTCTGTATCTGGACCAACTACAGGTGGTTTTTATACAGATTTAAATGTAGGGATAAAAGAAAATTCTTTACTCTCTAAAAGTTTAAAACTATCTCCGAATCCAGCAACTGATTTTGTTCAAATAAGTGTTGATATGGAAAAAAACGATAAAGTTGTAATTTCTATAATTAATATGATTGGAGAGGAAGTATATTATAAAGAATATTTATCAGGAAATCAATCATTTAATATTAATACAAAGAACCTTGATAAGGGAGTTTATTTTGTTAGAGTAGGTGTGAATGGAGGTTTTGCATCAAAAAAATTGATAGTTCAGTAATTTTTTAAATTAAAAGATAAAAGCCCAATTCTACTGTAGAATTGGGCTTTTATCTTTTATAATAAAGAAAGTTTATTTACATTTTACCGAAACAATTAGCTTAAATATAGCAACAACTTCGTTTTCGCTATTTAACACATTTACATTTGTAGTTTCATTAATTCGTTCTCCTGTTTCTATTGACTTCTTAATGGCATCTTCAACCTTTTTTCCATCATTAGAAATAAAAATACAATCAGATTCAGCTCGTTTTATAAACTCACATTCCATTCCCTTAAAGGCAAAGGAAACAGTCTTTTCATATTTATTAGCGAAGTAAAAAGCATGCAATCCTCCAGCAACATCAGCACCAATTGCTAATGCACCAAAATACATTGAGTTTAAATGGTTTTTAGTTCTACGTTTTAATTTAATTTTAACTTTAGTGGTTGCGTCTGTTATTTCGATAAGTTTTAAGCCAGTATAACCTATCATCGGTATTTTAAATTTACCTAAAAGATAGAGTTGCCATTTAATTTTTTTAATTAAAGCAGTATTATCCATTTACCAACGAGTTTACAATTTCATTTACCGGTTTTATCTCTTTTACATATTCGATGGTAGGACCAGCACACCAAACAGTTTTATATGTTGCACTAAAAGCTGCTTTTTGTAAATTTTTCATTCCTTTATAAAAAGTAAATGCTTTAAACCATTTCTTTAATTGTTTGTTTTTATTTAAAATCCGTTCTAAAAAATTTTGATCAGTACCAATTTTTTCAACGTAAGGAGTTTTAATAACCGTACATCTCGAACCAGATAACTTAGTGGTAAAAACAATATCTTTTGCTCCGTAATTTACACAAGCTTCTTTATAATCCTGTGAAACTCCACTTTCTGTAGAAGCAATAAACAAACTACCAATAGAAAGTCCTGCTGCACCAAGATCTAAAATTTCTTGCATTTGTTGATGATTTCCAACCCCACCTGCAGAAATTACAGGAATGTTACAATTAGCTTTTAATAAAGGAATTAGCTCTTTGTAGGATAAATTCCCTGCATGTCCACCAGCTTCTTTATTTACTGCAATTAAAGCATCTGCTCCTAAGCTTTCTACTTTTTTAGCATAAGCTAAATCGGTTACATCACAAAAAACCTTAACACCAACTTTATGAGCTTGATTAATTGTTTCTTTAGGAGAACCTAAAGATGTAATGATGTAATCAACTTTGTATTTACAGCAACTCGAAAGCTGTTCTTTGTATAAAAAATTAGATTTATTTACAATCAAATTAATACCAAAAGGACCTTCACATTTTTCTTTTAAAGTTTTTAGTGCTACTTCAAATTCCTCGATAGTTCTAAAGTTAAGAGCTGGAATAGCTCCAGTAATGCCAGCTTTTGAAGCTGCAACAAGCATTTCTATATTTGACACCAAAAACATTGGAGCCATAATAATAGGATATTTTATATCTAAAATATCACAAAGGCTAGGATTTGATTTTTCCATGAAATTAATTTACAATGATAAAAGAGTAAAGGTAAGATGTTTAAATTTAGATTAATAAAAGATTACATAAAATACGCTATAATTAACACCTTTTATTGTAATTTTATGTTTTCTAAAAAAATACTCAAAAATGAAAACCATAGAAGCCAATAAACTTATTGTTAAGTTACAGAAAGATATAGCTAAGTCAGGAATTGTTAAAGAGCAATTAGTTAAAGATTTGAAAGCGTTAAGACCTTATGCCTTGGCAGAAGAAGACCCTACTTTAACAAAAGTGATTAGATTAACTTATGAGCATGTTGAAAATACAGGTACTTTTAATATTCCAATTCCTGCAGATGAGGCAATTTTAGAAGGAGAAGAAGATGTAGAGGCTGAAGTGGAGACAATGGATATGGAAGATTTTGAAAATAAACGAATGAGTTTAGATTATTTGTTATCATTAATGTTAGATAGAGATAACGTTACTAATCAACAAGATTTATGTGAATATAGAGATATGCTGAAAGCGTATTAAGATTATATAGAATACAATAAAAAAGGGTGATATGCGTATATCACCCTTTTTTATTCTCTAGTAGTCTTAAATACTACATCATTGCTT
>CAXBPN010000123.1:0-7591 GCA_963977515.1 uncultured Flavobacteriales bacterium | reverse complement strand
GCCCTTCATCGTTTTCGATGAAGGGCTTTTAAATAATTTAAATTTTGTTATGCTTCAATACTTACTGAAGGGCCTGCAGTAACAAGTGCTTTACCTTCTTCGTTGTCCGTATATTTCTCGAAGTTTTTCACGAATAAAGCAGCTAATTTGTTTGCTTTTTCGCTCCATTCTTCTTTGTTTTTATAAGTATCTCTTGGGTCTAAAATAGCAGGGTCAACTCCAGGTAAGGAAGTAGGTACTTCTAAGTTAAACACAGGAATTGTTTTTGTTTCCGCTTTCTCGATAGAACCATCTAAAATCGCATTAATAATTCCTCTCGTATCTTTAATAGAAATACGTTTTCCAGTTCCATTCCATCCAGTGTTAACTAGATAAGCTTCAGCTCCATTAGCTTCCATTTTCTTAACCAATTTTTTACCATATTGTGTAGGGTGTAAGCTTAAGAAAGCAGCACCAAAACATGCAGAGAAAGTTGGAGTAGGTTCTGTAACACCTCTTTCAGTACCAGCTAACTTAGCTGTAAATCCTGATAAGAAATGGTATTTAGTTTGTTCTGGTGTTAATTTAGATACTGGAGGTAAAGTTCCAAAAGCATCAGCCGAAAGGAAAATTACTTTTTTAGCTGGTCCAGCTTTAGATACTGGAGTTACTATATTTTCAATGTGATAAATTGGGTAAGAAACTCTTGTGTTTTCTGTTACTGAATTGTCCGTAAAATCAATTTTACCATTCGCATCAACCGTTACATTTTCTAATAATGCATTTCTTTTAATTGCACCATAAATTTCTGGTTCAGAGTCTTTATCTAGGTTAATTGTCTTTGCATAACAACCACCTTCAAAGTTAAATACGCCGTCATCATCCCAACCATGTTCATCATCACCAATTAATTGTCTATTTGGGTCAGTAGATAAGGTTGTTTTTCCTGTTCCTGATAAACCAAAGAAAATCGCAGTATCTCCATCTGCACCAACATTAGCAGAACAGTGCATAGAAGCCATTCCCTTTAATGGTAGATAGTAGTTCATCATGGCGAACATTCCTTTCTTCATTTCTCCACCATACCAGCTACCACCAATCAATTGCATTTTTTCAGTTAAATTGAAAACTACAAAATTTTCAGAATTTAATCCGTGTTTTTCCCAGTTTTTGTTAGTTGTTTTTGATCCGTTTAAAACAACAAAATCAGGCTCACCAAAGTTTTTTAATTCTTCTTCAGTAGGTCTGATAAACATATTCTTAACAAAGTGAGCTTGCCAAGCTACTTCCATAATAAAACGAACTTTTAATCTTGTGTTTTCATTTGCCCCACAAAAAGCATCAACAACAAATAATGTTTTTTCAGAAAGTTGTTCAGCCACAGTAGCTTTTAAGTCATTCCAAACTGCCTGAGTAGTTGGCTTGTTGTCATTTTTTGCAATATCTGAATTCCACCAAATGGTATCTTTTGTTACACTATCCTCAACAATGTATTTGTCTTTTGGAGATCTTCCAGTAAAAACTCCAGTCATTACATTTACTGCATCTAGTTCCGTTTGCTGACCAGCTTCATAACCAGTTAAAGATGGGTCCATTTCGTACTCATATAATTTCTCATATGAAGGATTGTAAATAATTTCCTTAATTCCTTTAATACCTATATCATTTAATGATTTGGCAATAGATTCTCCACTAAATTCCATAATTTATTTTATATGTTTTTAATATTTGATACGCACTCTATGCCTTTACTGATTAGCATAGGCAAATGTCATATTCCTTTTTAATTTATGAAAGAAATTATCAATGTTTTATAAACAGGTAATTATTGATTTTTTATGTGAACCATGTCTGTATCGCCTATTGTTTCTTTAACGAAGCTTAAAAAGGCATTTTGTTGAGCTGTTGATAAGTTTTTTAAGTTAAAGTTAAGGTTTGTTTCACCTTCGCGACCCCAATGCGAAATTTCTGGAGTGATATCTACTTTATTTGTAGAATTATATTTTGCTAAACCTTCTTCAAACTTTGTTTTTAAATCGCGGTCAATTCCAGCACCTTTGCTTATAAATTGCAATACTAAATCATAAGATTTTGTTTGCTCAGTTTGTTCAGCTTGTTTTGCATTTGTCATATCATCACTTTTTGTTGCTTTTTCGCCATTCTTACAAGCGATTAAGCTTACAGCTGATAAAATAAAAATTAACTTTTTCATAGTATTTAATTTAAGTTGTACAATGTTGAGTATTTCTTTTTTGCATAATCCATAAAGTATTTAAAATTAAGTTTTTCTCCTGTAATTTTAATACATAACTCATCGGCTGCAAATAACCTGCCATGCTGATGAATTTTTTCTCTCAACCAATCTAATAAGGGTGTGAAATTACCATCTTTAATTAGTTCTTCTAAATTATCAATTTCTTTTGATGCTTGATTGTAAAATTGTGCAGCATAAAAACTACCAATAGAGTAGGTTGGAAAATATCCAAAACTTCCGTGCGACCAATGTATATCTTGTAAAACACCTTTTGAGTCATTTGGAACATCAATTCCTAAGTACTCCTTGTATTTTTGATTCCATATTTGAGGTAAATCAGCAACTCCAATAGTCCCTCCAATTAATTCTTTTTCAATTTCATACCTTATTAATACATGAAAATGATAAGTTAACTCATCAGCATTTGTTCTTATTAAAGAAGGTTTTACGATGTTCATCGCCTTGTAAAAGTCCTCAGTTGTGTAATTGTTTAAGTTGTCAGGAAAAATTTCTTGTAATTTTTTAAAATTATGTTTCCAGTAGTTTAAACTTCTCCCTACATTATTTTCATATAATCGAGATTGAGATTCATGTAAGCCTAAAGATAAATAAGCTCCAGCTGGTAAGCCGTAATTTTCATCTTTCAATCCTTGTTCATATAAAGCATGACCGCCTTCATGAATGCTACTCCATAAAATTTCACTTAAATCGTTTTCATTTACTCGGGTAGTAACTCTAACATCTTTAGGACTAAATGTTGTTGTAAATGGGTGAGTAGATAAATCTTGTCTTCCCGATTTAAAATCGTAACCCATTTGAGTTAACAATTCTTCTGTAAAAGCTAATTGCTTAGATGTTTCATATTTTTGAAACATTAACGCTTCGTCATTTTGAGGTGCTGAAGCAATTTTAGCTACAAACTCTACCAATTGATGTTTAACATCTTTAAAAAGTATATCTAAATCTTTAACTGTTGCTCCTGGCTCGTACAAATCCAATTGAGCATTATAAGGATGATCTTCATAACCAAACAATTTACATTCTTCTCGTTTTAGTTTAACTAACTCTTCAAGTTTTGGAGCAAAAATGCTAAAATCACTTTTTGAGCGAGCTTCATTCCAAGCCACAAAACTTTCAGAAATAGTTTTACTCATTTTAGTAACGAAAGCACCATTAAGCTTAGTACTTTTTTCATAAGCTTTTAGCGATTCATTTACATTTCTTTGCTGAATATCGGTTAAATTTTCATGTTGTAGCTTTTCCAAAACTTCTCCAAATTTCTTATCAGTAGATAGTTCATGATGTATTCCAGCAAGTGTTGCAATTTGTTGAGCTCTACGCGGAGCACTGTTTTCAGGCATAAAGACCTCTTGATCCCAGTTTAGTACTGAAATTGAGTGTTCGATGTCTGCAATTTTTTGAGAATGTTCAATGTAATAGTTGTAGTTTTCCATTGTGCAAAAATAGAATATTTCTTGTTTTTATGAACGGTATTCGTATTTCAATTGAATTTGATTATTTTCGTTTTCTAAAATAGAAATCATGAAGAAAATAGTTTTTAGTATTATTTTGTTAGTTGGATTTGTTGTATCACTCACAGCTCAAGACTTAAAAGATGTAACTATAGAGGATATTTGGAAAGATTATAGCTTTTATTCAAGAACGGTAAATGGATTAAGATCGTTAAATGATGGGGCTAATTACACTTCGCTTGTAAGAACAAAAGAAGGTAGCAATTTGGTAAAATATTCTTATACCGATGCTAACAAAATGGAAGTGTTGATTGATAATTCAAAATTATTGATGGACGGGAAAGTGGTTGGTATTGATGATTATGAGTTTAGTTCGGATGAATCAAAGGTTTTAATTGCTTCGAATACAGAAAGTATATACCGTCATTCATCAAAATCTGATTATTACATTTATGAAAGAAGTTCTCAAAAATTAGAAAAGCTATCAGAGGGAGAGCAACAGATGTATGCTACTTTTTCGCCAAAAGCAAATAAAATAGCTTACGTAAAATCAAATAATCTCTTTTTTAAAGATTTAACAATAAATAAAGAAATCCAGATAACTACAGATGGTAAAAAAGGGGCAATTATAAATGGAGCTTCTGATTGGGTTTACGAAGAAGAATTAGTGTTGGTTAAAGCATTTAAATGGTCGCCTGACGGAACTAAAATTGCTTTTTACAAATTTGATGAGAGTGAAGTAAAAGAGTGGAGTTTAAAGTATTACGATAATCTTTACCCAACAGAAGAGCGTTTTAAATATCCTAAAGCTGGAGAGGTAAATTCTAAAGTTGAGATTTATACTTATGATGTTGCAACTCAAAAAACAGAAAAAGCTAACATTACTGGTGATTTTGAATATATAATCAGAATTAATTGGACAAACGATTCAAAAGGATTATCGATTCAAACGATGAATAGACATCAAAACAACTTAAAAATGCACTTAGTTGATATTGCTACAAATACAGACAAAATCATTTTTGAAGAATCGAACGAGAAATATGTTGAAGTTCCTACAACTATCTTTTTAACATCTAAAAATCAATTTTTAATTACAAGCGAAAAAGATGGTTATAACCACATGTATTTATATGATATTTCAGGAAAACTAATTAATCAAATTACAAAAGGAAATTGGGAAGTAACAGATATTTACGGAATAGAAGAAAAGTCAGGTACGGTTTATTATCAATCAACAGAGCTAGGAGCAATTACCCGAAGTGTTTTTAGTGTAAAGCTAAATGGAAGTTCTAAAAAGAAATTGAGTAATAAAACTGGTGTAAATGGAGCAGAGTTTAGTGCTACTTACAAATACTTTATTAATACTAACTCTTCGGCTAAAACACCTCATTATGTTACCGTTAATGACAATAAAGGAAAAGAATTACGTGTATTAATGGATAATCAAAACTTAGTTGATGGTCTAAAACAATTTAATCTTTCTCAGAAAGAATTTTCAACGTTGAAAATTAATGGGCAAGAATTAAATGCTTGGACTATTAAACCTAAAAACTTTGACGAAACTAAAAAGTACCCCTTATTTATGTTTGTATATGGAGGTGATGGAAATCAAACGGTAATGGATGAGTGGGATAGTTTTAATGCTTTTTGGTTTGAACATTTAGCCTCAAAAGGGTATATGGTTGTTTCTGTAGATAATAGAGGAACAGAAGGAAATGGAGCAGATTTTAGAAAATCAATTTACAAGCAATTAGGGAAATATGAAACTGAAGACCAGATTGAAATAGCGAAACATTTTGCTGGTTTGCCATACATTGATGGAAGTAGAATAGGAATTTTTGGTTGGAGTTTTGGAGGTTATTTGTCAACTTCATGTTTGTTAAAAGGTGCAGATGTATTTAAAACGGCGATTGCTGTTGCTCCGGTAACCAATTGGAGGTATTATGATAATATTTACACAGAACGTTATATGCAAACTCCTCAAGAAAACGAGCAAGGTTATGATGATAATTCACCAATTAATCATGTAGATAAACTAGAAGGTAACTATTTATTAATTCATGGAATGGCTGATGATAATGTACATTATCAAAATACGGCTGAAATGGTGAATGCTTTAATAAAAGCAAATAAACAATTTACACAATTTAGTTATCCAAATAAAAATCATGGAATTTACGGAGGTAATACAAGATTGCATTTGTATAATTTAATGACTAACTATTTATTGAATAATCTCTAAATAATTTATTACTAATTTTAAAAACTTTAATTCATAAAAATTTATTCTAAATGGAAAATAATAATGTACCAACAATTTTAGGACATCCAGCAGGACTGTTTACTTTGTTTTTTACAGAAATGTGGGAGCGTTTTTCTTACTACGGAATGCGTGCTTTATTAGTACTTTTCTTAGTAAGTGGATTAGATGATGGCGGATGGGCTTGGAGTAACGAAGATGCGGCCAAATTATATGCAATGTACACCGGGTTGGTATATATTACTCCAATTTTTGGTGGATTGTTAGCTGATAAATTATTAGGATATCGTAAAGCAGTTGTAGTTGGAGCAATTTTGATGACGGCTGGTCATGCAGCAATGGCAATGGAAACAGAAGTATTCTTTTATTTAGGATTAACCTTATTAATATTAGGTAATGGAGCATTTAAACCTAATGTATCTTCTATAGTTGGCGGTTTATATCCATTAGGAAGTGATAAAAAAGATGGAGCTTATACCATATTCTATATGGGAATAAATGCTGGTGCATTTTTAGGAATATTATTATGTGGGTATATTGGTGAAAAAGTAGGGTGGAGCTATGGATTCGGATTAGCAGGTATCTTTATGTTTGTTGGGATGATTCAGTTTTGGTTTGGACAAGGCATTTTTGGAGATGTCGGATTAAGTCCAAAACAAAAAATGGCTAGCGATCAAAGAGCAGTTCATGAAGGAGTTCAAGTGGCTGCAAAAGAAGTTAAAGAAGGAGAAAACGAAGAAGGAAATTCTCCTGTTGTTGTTAGAGATCGATTAGTGGTAATAGGAATTTTAGCATTTTTTACTATTTTCTTTTGGTGGGCATTTGAACAAGCAGGAAGTAGTATGACAATATTCGCTAAGGATTATACACAACGTACTTTATCAGGTGATGGAGCAACTATTTTTAAATGGGTAAATACTATTTTAACAGTTGTTCCTTTAGCAATTATTACATGGGTACTGGCTATGTTGTTTGCTAAAACGGTAAAAAAATATCCTATTTCTGTTTTTGCTTTAGGTGGTAGTTTTGCTGCTATTTGGACAATCGCTATTTGGATGTTAGTGAGAGAATTTAATGCTGAAAGTTCTGAAGTTCCAGCTTCATGGTTTGGAATCTTAAATTCTTTATTTATTATTCTATTTGCACCAATATTTTCGAAATTATGGGAGAGTAAGTATAATCCATCAGCATCTATAAAATTTGCCTTAGGATTAATTTTATTAGGAATTGGTTTTGGAGTTTTAGCTTTTGGTGCTTCTGGTATTGAGAGTGGAGCAGGTACAGCTTCTGTAAGTATGATTTGGTTGATATTAGCTTATTTACTACATACTTTAGGAGAATTAGTATTGTCTCCTGTAGGTTTATCTTATGTAAGTAAATTAGCTCCTGCTAAATTAGTAGGAATGATGTTTGGTTTGTGGTTTACTGCAACGGCAATTGCTAACTTTTTTGGAGGTATTACTGCAAGTTATATAGATAAGATTAGTGAAGAATATTCGATGTCGATTTTCTTTTTAATATTTTTCTTTATTCCAATTGCAGCAGGGTTAGTATTGATAGCTTTAACTCCTATGATTAAAAAGAAAATGCACGGAATACATTAACGGTATAGTTGTTGTTATA
>CAXBPN010000122.1:0-7621 GCA_963977515.1 uncultured Flavobacteriales bacterium | reverse complement strand
ACCCAGGAACACATGGTTAACGACGTATAAATTCACAAAAAAAACATTGTGTGTGGAATCTTAAGCCCCCTGGCTATTAGAATGGATTACCTCATCGATTTTGAGGGTAATAATTTCAGTTAATGTAAGATTTTTGAGCCGAAGAATTTCTTGTATTTTTTGTTTTTTGCTGGGTGTGATTCTTAATTGGATGAATTCACTTTTTGGGTTTGAGGTTAATTTCATGGAGAACACTTTTTAGATTATACATATAAATAGTGTCCTGACATGAAATGTCAAGTTATTAGAAATAATAAATACTAATAATATTATATATAAACACGATGGATCGTGCTTCGCACGAATCCATCTATACCTATAAAAATATTTAGGTATTCTTCAAATGAAGCTCTTTGGATGTTAACTGACCTTGTGGATTCGAAAGTTAATAGTGTCGTTTTTTGTGTTTTTTTTAAGTAGTCCCATAAAGCATTGTTAATTCAACAACCACATTATTTATAAAAGCAACATCTCTTGGTTTGTTAAAGTGGGTGGGTTATATTTACATTATATTTAATAGTAAAGTTTATGACAAAAGTAGCATTTTACGTAAGAGTTAGCACAAAAAAAAAGCAAGACTATAAGCGTCAAATTGAAGAGTTACAGGATGTTTTAGAGCAAAAAAAAGACCAATTTAAAATAGATGTTTTTCAAGAAAAAGAATCTGGATATAAGGATGATAGAGTTGAACTTACAAGATTAATTAAAAAAATAAAAGAAAACAATAAGTATTATAAATGTATCTATATTACAGAAATTAGTCGCTTGGGAAGAAGCCCTAGAAAAATTAGAGAGATTCTATGGGAGTTGGAAGATGCAAAAGTAAATTTATTCATAAAAAAAGGTAGTATATGGTTGTTAAATGAAGATGGAAGTTTGAATACCTTAGGAAGGCTGGTGGTAGATATAATGATAAGCTTATCAGATGAAGAAGCCATAGCATTTAAAGAAAGAAGTCGAAGTGGAATCCTATCATCTATAAGAGCGGGAAAAGTAAATGGAGGCAAATTTAAACCTTATGGTTTTCGAACTGGTGCAAACAAAATGATGGAAATTGATGATGAGGAAGCAGTTGTTGTAAATATAATTTATGATATGTACAAGTCGGGAAAAGGGGTTAAAGTAATTGCTGGTTATCTTAATGATAAGAAAATACCGACAAGGACAAATAAATCTTTCGGTGACAAACCAATTAACCAATATACTGGTAAATTGGGGAGTGAGGTTGTTTGGAGCGATAAGACGGTAGATGATATTTTAAAAAACCCAATCTATAAAGGAAAAAGGAGGTATTGGGGAGGAAGAGATAAGAAAGAGAAGCCAATGCTAATTGATTTAAAAATCCAAGATAAAGATACAATAGTTGAAGAAGACCTGTGGGAAGAGTGTATGGAAATTAGAAAGTCCAAAACTCATAGAAACTACACTACGGTTTATACATATCTTTTGAAAAATAAGTTAAAATGTGGGTGTTGTGGACGTAATTATTTCGCAAAATATAAACCTGTTCCTAATGGAGATAAAGTATATATCTGTTCTAGTAGGTTAACGAAAAATGGCAATTGTGGAAACGTAGGAGTAAATATTAGCCTAATAGAATCTGCGATATTTAATGAAATTGTTGATTCGGATTCAATCTTACAACATATAAACAATGCCGATAAACTTCGAAAAACATTTGAACAAGATTTATCAGACTTAAGTATTAGTCTTGCTAACACAAATAACCTTATAAAGGAGTTGAATAATGAAATAGAAGGTGCTTTAGACCTACAGGTGGATGCAAATGGAAAGGGGCAAATGGAAAGGGTAGTTAGACTCGAAAAAAAGATTGTAGGTTTTGAGAATAATTTAGCAAATGCTAAATTAAAGTTAAACAAAGAAAAAAGAGTTTTTGCGATTACAGAAACTGCTTTGAAGGAGCAATCAAATATAAAGACGACTTCTAAGACTTTAAAAAACCATACAAAAGACAGGTTGATGTTGAGGAAAGTGTATCTTCAAATAATAGATAAGATTATAATTAATTCTATAGATAAAAATACTGTTTTAGCGTCTTTTTATATCACTATTGATGGCGTGGTGTTACCTAAACAGTTAAAATTATTCTTAAATGTAAGTGGGATGAGGAAAAAGATTAAAAACTACAATTACTTACCTCTGGTAGATATGAAGTATAGTCCTGAGTATAAAAATAATATTTTAATTACTGACATTGAAAAAATACAAGAAGAGTTAAATATCATTAATGAAAATGCTGGGTTATTAAATGTCGAAACTGTTTCTATTCCTAAACATCATATCTTAAAAATCATTCCACCTAGTTAAAAATTCCTACTAGTTATAATCTGATACCGATAATGATATTAATATTCATATTATAATAATTGATTTACACGAAGCTATTAAGGTGTGAAATGTAAAATCGCCACTTCAATCAAGTTAAGGGTGTTACATCGCATGTGATGACTTTAAAAAGCACGAGAAGTCTTTGCTCCCAGCTACATATGGATATGCTAAAGGTACATTTTTGGATTGGTGATATTTATTACTAAAGAACCTACAAATGACACCACAAGAGTATAATGAAAAGATTGACATCATCACACGTAAATTAAGTTATGAAGATGATAATTTAAAAAAAAACAAACTATCAATCCAACTTAAAAAAACTAAACTACAAAAGGAAATAGCAATAATCCGAGAAAAAATAAGCCGATTAAGTTGAGGTAATTTATTCCATAAAATTCTAAAAAAAAATCAACGACTAAGCTATATTAAGCAACCTGGCTATGGTGTTGGGAATTGGTAAATTACTATATTTCTTTGCCACATTATGGGGTGTATATCAACATCAACAAATGTATATAATAAGAAGGCGTACACTATAATATTATATAGTAATCACAAAAATAAGGGGGGGTATTTCTTTCTTGCTTTAGCAGAAATAGAAGTAACAACTAACATCTGTTTAAAATAATATTATCCATAAAAGTATGGATCGTGCTTCGCACGATTCATACTTTTATTCTACCTCAACCATTAATTGCAAATAAAATAGGAGTATATGCCCTTTTAATTATTTTCAACTATTTGTATTTCTTCATCGGTTAATTCATAAAGCTCATAAACCATAGAATCAATTTCTTTATCGGTCTTATTAATTTCTGCTTTTAAGTTTTGGGCGTCTGCTTTTTTAGTTTCAAAAACTTCCATCCAATCCATTTCATCCATTTTTGAGAGCTTCTCTCCTCCTGATTTTTTGATTACTTTGTTTAGCTCTTTAATAAAATCTCCAAAATCTAAATCATACCAGTTTTGTATTTTAGAAGTAATATTTTCTAATTTAAATTGAGTCTGAATATAACTTACAAACCTTTTTTGAAGAAGTATTTCTTTATTATTATTTATCAATTGGTTAGTCCCTAATTGTTCTAATTTATTTTCTATGGAGGATAAATTTAAATGTATAGGAATTCTTTCTACAGATGGCCTCCTAAAATCCCAATAGCCTCCTTGCAATGTCGTACAATTGTTCTTTAAAAAGAAAAAGCTAACTGATGAGTTTAAAAATGCCAAAAGACTTTTACTGCCTGAACTAATAAAGAAGTTGTTATCAGAAACACTATATTCCCCTGTTTCATCTAAGAAAAAATTACACTTATTATTAATTCTAGGGTAAATAATTTTAGGTTCTGATAACAGATGTGAATTTTTACTACCATATCTACTTAAACACCACCAATTAAACCTTCCTTGTTTAACTTCTGGTCTTTTTTCTAGTTGTAGTCTATGTGAATTTAAATATTCCTTTAATTCAGAATTCTGCTCAATATCATAATCCCAATCAAGAAACAGTAAATAGACATTTTGGAAATCGGCCTTATATCTTTTGACCTCCTTCCCCATAAATATTTTACGTAATGTATTTGAAGTTGATATTTCATTTTTAATTTCTTCTGAAACAATAAAGACATCATTACAGCCTGTAGATACTCCTCTGAATATTTTATCATTGACAAGTTCTTTTAACAAAATTGATTGCCCATTAACTTTCTGCAAGACCTCATTGACCTTCTCATCGACAAAACTCCACTTTTCATCAGTCAAAGAATTATAAGAAACTTTCCGTTTTTTAATTTCTAAAGTATTTATAGGGTCTAAAGTATTGTCTCTTTTATTAATTTCAGAATATTGAAAGAATTTCTCTTTATAATCATCATTTCTATTTAAAACGTAAATTATAGGATAAGTTGTAGCATCAGCAAAAACTGGATAATCATCAAAATCTAGAAGCAATTCTATATTAGAATTATCTTTTATAACTTTTCTTATCTGTTTACCATAGGTCGCTTTGAGAAATTTGTTTGGTAGAATAAATGAAAACAATCCTTTTTCATTTATTAGTCCAATCCCTTTTTCGATAAAATAAGTATATAAATCTGCTATGCTATTATAGCATTTATAGTTTTCTTCTAAGAAAGGTTTAATTTCCTTAAACAATTCTTGTCTAACATATGGTGGATTTCCAATCACTACATCAAATCCACTATTTTCAAATATTTGAGAGAATTCCTCCTCCCATTTAAAGGCTTTATCTCCCGCAATGGTTTTATTATCGATTAAGGAATTACCACATTTAATGTTACTACTTAAGTTGTTTAGTTTTCTTCTTGGCTGTGCAGTACGTAACCACAATGAAAGTTTGGCAATTTCAACTGACTCTTCATTTAGGTCAACTCCAAATATGTTGTTTTCTAGTACTGTGTTTTCAATATCTGGAAACACAAAACCACCACCTAATAAGTTAGTTTGTAATTCATCAATGTATTGGTGTTCTTTGATTAAAAAGTCTAAGGCTTGGTTTAGGAAAGCTCCCGAACCACAAGCAGGGTCAAGTATAGTTATTTGTAACAACCATTCTCGATAAGCTTCTAAACCATCTAATAACTCCTTTAACTTGGCTTTGCTTCTACCTTTTCTACTTTTTAAGTATTCATCTTCTATTACTCCTAATTCAGCTTTCTTTTCGTTACAGAGCTTTCCTATCGTATTGTCAACTATATATTTAGTAATGTATTTGGGTGTATAGAAAACACCATCTTTTTTACGCTTAGTTGTCTGCTTGTCAAAATCAGCTCCTTCAATCTCAGCATTTACGCTCTCAATCTCATTTAGTGAGTTTTCGAAAATATGCCCAAGTATGTTAACATCAACTTGGCTTTCAAAATCGTAAGCTTGTAAAGTATTGGTATGTTTTGCTAATAATTCATCACTTATTATCAAACTATCTAAAACAGGGTCAGGTTTAAACAACCCCCCATTATAGGCAAATATTTCAGCAGTTTTATCTGTTCCTTTCCTACCTGTATCTAAATAGTTAAAGTATTTTTTATAACGACTATATAATGGTACTACTTCATCTAACTCTTTTAACTTATCCCATTGCTCTAATATCTTAACGGTAGAGTTGGGCGGTAACAATCCTCTATCTTCTGCAAAAAAGATAAAAAGAAAACGGTCAATCAGCGTTTGTGATTTCTTAAATAAATTGTGTTTTATATTCTTGTTGGCTCTATCTGCATCTTCAATATTCAATTCAGAACGAAAGACCTCATTTTTCATATTGAGCTTTACCAAGTCCCTAAACAACTCTCTCTTAAATGTAGAATAGTCTTTATAAAATTGTTTGGTAATGGCTTCTTCTTCCTGTAAAGAAGCTTCTTTTATCTTTAAAGGGACATTGTTAAGTAAGTTCTCTTTGGCTAAACACAAGTATAGCAGTTCAAAGCGTTCTTGGTTTAAGTTAAACAAATCAAATTCTTCAAAGTCAACTGCATTATTGATATAGAATCTGATTTTTTCGAAATTAGAAGTTATTACGTACACACAACCAGTTTGATTGGCTTTATAGTCAAAAGCTTGTTGTCGTATTTTCTCTAAGTCTTTGGTGTTTGTTCCTTTTAATTCAATAACTGCTAACGCCTGACTGTCTTTCAATATTGCACCGTCTGCCTTTTTGCTATTTTTTTGGTTTTTATATTCAGCTACTAAATCAAAATTGGCATTAGGTTTCATAGTGAATCCTAATATTTTGGAGAACAGTTCAGTCAGAAAAATACCTTGATATTCTTCTTCTTTACTCGAACGAATATTCTCTTGAATTTTTGGGTCGTGAAAGTATTTAGTGAACTTTTTAAATGCTTTTGCAACAGTATCTTTATCCTGGATTTTTAAATACTTCTTAAGTACTGAGTTTTGATATAATGGCATTTATTTTTTTTTTAATTAGAAATAACAAACATATTAAATTATATACATATATAAGCACGATGGATCGTGCTTCGCACGAATCCATCTGTATCATAATTAGACTATACCCAAAAAAAGATACCTGGAAATCTAGTATTAAAAGGGATTGGGAATTATTCACACTTTTAGTGTTTAAAGATGTAATTTTGATTGAAATTTAAAGCAATGAAACTTAATCTGAGTTTACTTACAGTAAAAACTATGAAAAAATAGTAGGTTAAGGTAATTTATTCCAAAAAAATATTTTTCGTCCACCCCATTATATGGTGATATAAGTACTATTATTTCTATATATGTATTAAGGGTTACACTATCTCGTCAACTAAAAAGGGGGGTGCAAAAAAAGGGGGTATTGTTCTTGTTTTATTATCTTTAAAAAAAAATAACCTATGAAAAATATTATCACCTTAACTTTTTTACTACTGTCTGTATCTCTTTTCAGTCAAGACTTAACTTATGAAATGGTTCAGAATCAGCAAAAGAAAAAAACAAGATTAAAAGATGCACCTATTTTTCAATCTTACCTTTCAAAAGACAATATCAAGTATCAAGTTGGTGATATGATAGATTTGGGTAATGCTTCAAACCCAAAAAACTTTAAGACCGTTTATCTCTTTAGGTCTACTATGAATATGCAAGTGCTACCTTCTACATATCAAAATAAGAAGTATAAGATAGCTTCAATAGCAAGTATGAATAATACGGTTATGTTAACCTTGACCTTAGGTATGGGTGGTTACCTTAAGAAATATTCTATTAGAACATTCGACTTTGAAAGTTCATTGACTGTAAAAGAGATTAAGCACAATGGATTAACAAGTGATGAAGCCTTAGAAACGCTTAAAAAAGCTAAAGACAAATTAGACTTAGGCTTAATAACAAAAGAGGAATACGATAAGATAAAGGTAGAGTTAACACCATTAATTAAGTGAAAACGCATAGAATTAAACAACCTCAACCATTCGTTTAACACGCTGAACGGTTGAGGTTGATTTATTTGTTATCGCACTTATATTTCTGATGCTAATTTTACGGTTTAACAATTTAGTTACATCCAGGTGTTTTAAAAGAAATTTATCTTTTGTTTCTTTCACTCCTTTTTTCCGCCCTAGAGCTTCGTAACCATTTTGAGCAATAAATTTATTTCTTCCAGAATTTAAACGGCTTTTAGTGATTTGTAACTCTGCGGATGCCATCGTAGATGCAATACTAAGCAATGTCATCGTCATGTGATTTGGTGTCTTATCTTCATTAAGAGTATGAAGATTAA
>CAXBPN010000121.1:0-7644 GCA_963977515.1 uncultured Flavobacteriales bacterium | reverse complement strand
CTTTAAAATGTGGAATTGTTGGATTACCCAACGTAGGAAAATCAACTTTATTTAATTGTTTATCAAATGCGAAAGCACAATCGGCAAACTTTCCATTTTGTACAATAGAGCCAAATATTGGTGTGATTACCGTGCCAGATAACAGATTAGAGGAATTAGAGAAGTTAGTGAAACCAGAAAGAGTAATGCCAACAACTATTGAAATAGTTGATATTGCGGGGTTAGTTAAAGGAGCAAGTAAAGGAGAAGGTTTAGGGAATAAATTTTTAGCAAATATTAGAGAGACGGATGCTATTATTCATGTGGTTAGGTGTTTTGATGATGGAAATGTAGTGCACGTTGATGGATCTGTAAATCCGGTTAGAGATAAAGAGATAATTGATATAGAATTACAATTAAAAGATTTAGAAACTGTTGAGAAAAATTTTGAAGGTTTAAAGCGTAAAGTTAAAACTGGAGATAAATCAGCAGTTAAAGAAGCAGATTTATTAGAACGATTAATTAAAGCGTTAGAATCGGGTAAATCTGCTAGAACTGTTGAATTAGCAGAGGATGAAAAAGAGATTGTAAAGAAAATGCAATTGATTACAACAAAACCTGTTTTGTATTTATGTAATGTAGATGAAGGCTCTGTTGTTAGTGGTAATCAGTATGTTGAGCAAGTTAAAGAAGCTGTAAAAGATGAAAATGCAGAAGTATTGGTAATTGGAGCGCAAATAGAAGCAGATATTGCTGAACTGGAAACTTATGAGGAAAGAAAAGAGTTTTTAACTGATTTAGGTTTAGAAGAAGCTGGAGTGAATAAATTAATTAGAGCAGCTTATAGATTATTAAACTTACAAACTTATTTTACTGCAGGAGTTAAAGAAGTAAGAGCATGGACAATTAAAGAAGGTATGACAGCACCTCAAGCAGCAGGAGTTATTCATACTGATTTTGAAAAAGGTTTTATTAGAGCAGAAGTAATTAAGTATAATGACTTTGTAACCTTAGGTTCAGAAGCAGCTTGTAAAGATGCAGGTAAAATGGGAGTAGAAGGTAAAGAATACATTGTCGCAGATGGAGACATTATGCATTTTAGATTTAATGTTTAAAATTCTTTTAACGTTACAACTTTAACATATCTGAAGGAGTATCAATAATTATAGCTTTTTTACCTCTAAGTGCTATAGGATGTCTTATTAATTCAGGATGCTTAATTAATAGCTTAATCTAATCTTCTGAATTAAGTTTTTTTTGGTCGCCAACAATTTTTTCATAAATATTGCTTTTTTTGTCGATAAGCATATCAATCGGAATGTTTATTAAATCTTTTAACTCTAATAGTTGTTTTCCTGTTAAAGGCGTTTTGAATATATCTATTTCTAGAATGTGAAGCGATTCAGCTTTAGCATAAGCTAAGGTTTGTTTTCCTTTATATGAATTAGGATCAAAAAACAATGTAATTTGTCTGTCAGATTTACTTAATGCCATATTTTTTTAGTTGTTAATATAACATCAAATATAGTATATATTGATTTTATAGGTAACAATAAAGATCAATACTTTAATTGATTTGAATCAATTTTTTTGATGTTTTTTGGTAATAACTTTGATGAAAGAGTTTTAAGGGTTAAGTTCGTTCTTAAAGTATTATTAATTAAAAAAATAAAAAAGATGGAAGTACAATTTAATACAGACAACAATATTGAAGACCCTGGGAGAGTTAGTGACTTCTTTAGTCCTATAATTGAGAAAGAATTTAAACGATTTAATTCATATATAACACGGCTTGAAGTTCATCTTTCAGATGAAAATGGTATAAAAGATGGGCTTGAAGACAAAAAGTGTGTGATTGAAGCTAGATTGAAGGGAAAAAAACCTATTGTCGTTACCAACTTAGCTGGAAGTAATGAGTTAGCTATAAAAGGATCTATTGATAAAATGAAAACATCTATAGATTCCATTTTAGGTAAACTTAAAAGTTATTAAAAGATAGTGCAACTTGATAGCATGTATAGAAAAAAGGGGAGAAACTGCGTTTCTCTCCTTTTTTGAATTAAAACTTCAATATTAGTTTTTAGCAATTATTACTTTCTTTACAGCAGTTTGGTTGTTTAGTGTTAAACGTAAAATGTATTGTCTGTTATAAAGTGTCTTAGTATCAGTAGTTCTTTACTATCTAGAGTAGGTGTAATTTTAACAATTGTTGAATTATCGTTTTGAGCTTTTAGTAAGCCACAACCAATTAAAAAAACAAGAAAAATTAGTATAGTTCTCATTCCTATCTCCTAGGTGGTTCTGGATGAGGAGCAAATATTTTAGCTAATTCATCTGTTAATTCATTGTAGTTTTTTATTTGTTCAGGTTTACAAAGTTTTTTAATCTCTAAAAAATGATTGTAATGTATCTCTTCGAAATCTTTCTGTAGAATATTGATTTTTGCAATTAATTCATCTTTTTCATCTTGATTATCCGAAGAAAGAGAATGATATAATGCTTCCTTTGCAATTCTCATTTCATGCTCTTTATTTCCAATCTGCTCTCTGTGTTTAGCTATTATTTCATTATAAGCTTCAACTTGAGTAGCATCAAAATGTAATCTCTCTATAATAATCTCTTTTGGGTTTTGATGTCCTTGCATGTGTGGCGGACGAGGAGAGTGACCAAGTGTTAAAACAACAATTAGTGTTATGTTTAATACAACTAAGACCACAACCGAAATAATTAATAATTTATTCTTATTCATTGTACAATTGGTTAGATAGGTTAATATCAAAAGCTTGAACTAATTCATTTTGATTAGCTGTATTCTTAGTTTGATTAAGTTCTTTACGAACTAACAGTGTGTTACTTGTAATTAATACAATTAGAACAACACTTGCAGCCATTAATTTACTCATAGAAACAGTATTATTCTGTTCATCTTTTATTTTATTTTCTATTTTAGAAAATAGTGTGGAAGATGGTGTAACTTTTTGTATGTTTTTTAATTCTTTAAACATTCTGTTTTCTTCTGTATTCATTGGTTTAGACGATATTAAATGTTATTTCCTTCGCTTTGATTTATTTTTTCTTTTAAATTATTTTTTGCTCTCGACAATAATGATTCAACAGCTTTTATAGATAAACCCATTACTTCGGCAATTTCTTTTTGAGATAATTCATCAATAACTTTTAAAATGATTGCCGTTTTTTGGTTTTCTGGTAATTCATTAATGAGTTTCAGTAAGCCTTCTGTAGCTTCTTGGTTTTCCAATAAAACCCCAGGATGTTCAAAATTACTGTAAGAATAACTTTCACTATTATCATAAATAGGGATAAGAAATCCAAAACGTTTTTTACGTTTTTTTGCCTTTAAAAAGTCTAAACATTGATTTACCGTAATTCTATAAACCCAAGTTTTTAGACTAGAATTGCTTTTAAAACCTTCTTGTTTTTTGAATATGGTTAAAAATACATCTTGAGTTACTTCTTCAGCATCTTCTATGTTTTGTAAGTAGTTTAGGCATAAATTATAAACTAATCCATTATGTTCTTTGTATATTTCCTCTATGGATTGGTTTGAATTCATTCATGGTAAAAGTAGTAAAATGATGAATTATATAAATAACGGAAGTTATATTTATCAGTTAAACGCTTCCTATTAAGTCGTACTTGTGAGCAATGTTAACAGCTTCTGTTCTACTTTTTACTAATAGTTTACTATAAATTTTTCTAAGATGTGTTTTTGTTGTTGCTTTCGAAATAAATAACTTATCAGAAATTTCTTGATCACTCCAGCCTAGGGCTAAATACGATAAAACCTCCATCTCTCTTTTAGATAAGCTTAGTAACTCAGAAGGAAGTTCTACTTGTTGTTTGTTTTTGAAAATATTATTTAAAATTTGTTCTTTATCATCTAAAGCAATTTGTAACTTACTTAACTCATTATTTACATTCGTATTTATCTCTTCTAAAACAGAATTTTTCTTTTTAATTAACAAATTATGACCAGTCATTAAGTTGGCAATTTGCTTGTTTTGGTGATTTGCTCGATATAAAAAATAAACAATAAATAAAGAGAGAAGTAGTACTAGAGCAATAGCATTTCGCTGTAATTTATTTTTTTCAACTTCAGCCTCTTTTGATTTTAATTCAAAAGTTTTACGTTCAATTTCTTTTTCTTGTTGTGCCGTTTTGTATTTCACATCCATTTCGGCAATTTTCTCATTAATGTCTTCGTTTAATAGTTTTTCCCTTTCCTCAAAAAATAATTTATGATATTTATGTGCTTCTTTATAGTTGTTTAGAGCCTCGTAATTTTGAGATAGTATTAAATATAAATCAGAAACATTTCTTTTTAAACCCAATTCTATAGACGAAGCTAAGGCAGCTTCGGCATTTTTTACAGATTTTGTGTGTTGTTTTGATAAATAATAGTGATTTGCTAAATCTAGTTGTGTTTCAGTAATTCTAACTTGGTTACCTATTTCTTTTTCAATTTCATATGCTTTATAAAGAAATAGTTCGGCTTGCTTAAAATCTCCTTGCTCGCTGTAGCATAAGCCCATATTGTTATAAACAATACCTAATCCTGATTGATGTCCTAAACTTAATTTTATAGCTGTAGATTTTTCGAAAGAAGATAATGCTTCATCATATTTTTTTTGAATTCGATAAATCTCACCAATATTAGTGAGGGTTACTGACATTCCCATCGAATCATTTTTACTTTCAAAAACAGCTAAAGCCTTCGATTGCACATTTAGTGCTTTTGGTAAATTCCCTTGTTTTTTATAGATAACACCAATGTTACCAAGTATTCCAGCATCTTTAACTGATAACTCTCCATTTTTATCAGCAATATCAATGGCAGCGTAAAAATATTTAATTGCTTTATCGTAATCTGCTTTAAAATAGGAAATTCCACCAAGCGTCATGTAACACATTTTTAAACCTTCTAAAGCATTATTCTTTTTTGCTAATTTCTCAGCTTTCTCAGCTAGAATAATACTTAATTCCATGTTTTTGCCAATACCTCTTTGAGCACTTTTACAAATAGCAATAACTTTTTCATTTTTATCACTAATGGTATCGTGTATGGCAATTATAGAATCTGCTTGTTGAGACAGTTGTGCAGAACAAGTAAATAGTATAAAAAAGAACAAGAAGAAAGCTCCAAATTTTAAGGAGTAATTAGTTGGCATAAGGTGTTTTTTTGTTTTCTGATTTTGTTTTTCACGAATATAATACAATTCTGAAAAAATATATAAGATGTAAAAAAGTAATTCTAGAGAATTATATCTAACAACCTATTAGTCAGTATTTTGTTATGCTTTCATCATCCTAAAGGATTATAAAAATCATCCTAAAGGATGATGTTGAAGGCTGAAAAATGCTCCAAATTTGTAGCATCAAAACAATTATAATGACAGCAATTAAATTAACAACAAGAGAAAATGAGATTTATGAATTAATCCTTGTAGGGAAATCGAATCAAAAAATTGGAGAAGATCTTTTTATAAGTATTAACACAGTAAAAACACATGTGGCACGAATTCTAAGAAAAAAATCGGCTACAAATAGAATAGAACTAATTACTAATCAAAAATAAATAATAACTAAAACTAAAAATTATGAAAAAAGTATTTACAATTTTAGCAATAAGTATAACTTATTTGTCTAGTCAGGCTCAGACGCTTGAGGTTGTTCCTTCTCCTTCGGGGTATGACTCGCCTTCTAATTATGGAGGCTCACCTGTTCAGGTAGGTAATAAGCTGTATTTAAAATATTTAAATAACAGTTCTTCCCAATTTGATTTGATTGTTTATGATGGTGTAAACTTAACACCTGTAGCATCATCTGCTCTTTATCCTACTGCTTTTTATTATGGAAATGCAGTATTGTTTGGAACAGAATCTTTTGTGGAGTACGGAAATGGAGCACCAGGTTTATTGCAAAAGTATAACGGTACAACAATGTCAGCTCCTGTTGTTCCATCTGGACAATCTTATAAGGGGGGAATGGCAATGATGGGAAGTGATATGTATATGTCTTTGCAGGCTTCGGCTAATAATAACAAAGATCTTTTTAAATTTAATGGAGTTACCTTTACAGAAATCACCTCTCCTACAGGATACACTGGTGTAGTTGAGGGGTATTCAGGAAACCCCTTTGTTGTAAATAATAATGTTATTTATTTAAGATATAGATCTGGTGCATCAGCAACTAATCCTAATAGTTTTGTATTGTTTAAATATGATGGTACAACTTTAACAGAAATACCTGCACCTGTTGGCTATGTGTATCAACAAACAAGCCCAGTTGCTGTTGGCACAACTATATATTTACAATATAGTAATTCAACTAACAATAATGTTTTGTTTAAATATGATGGGTCCACTCTAACAGAAATACCTTCTCCTTTTGGTTACAACGACCCTGGCAAAGGTTATGTGGGATCTCCGATAGTAGTTGGAACAGATGTTTACCTTAGATATTTAGGTAATGATGATAACTCTGATTTATTTAAATATGACGGAACAACATTAACAGCTATTTCATCAC
Source organism: uncultured Flavobacteriales bacterium (assembly GCA_963977515.1). Taxonomy (GTDB): domain Bacteria; phylum Bacteroidota; class Bacteroidia; order Flavobacteriales_E; family Vicingaceae; genus Vicingus. The sequence goes on along the minus strand of CAXBPN010000121.1, from coordinate 1,116 downwards.
CTGCAGGTGTCGATAATCCTAGTGCTGGATACACTGGTTCACCAATTTTGATGGGGTCTGATTTGTACTTAAAATACAAAGGTAATGATGGAAATTCTGATTTGTACAAGTATGATGGTACAACTTTAACAGAAATACCTTCTCCTGCAGGTTTTGATGCCGTTAATGGATACGATGGATACCCTATTATTTATGGAAGTGACTTGTATTTATCTTATAGAAATAGCAGCTATAATAATTTTTTATTTAAATATAATGGAACATCACTAACTCAGGTAAATACTCCAGCCAACTTTAAAAGGTATTCTGGAGACCCTATTATTTATGGAACAGACCTTTATATTAATGCGACTTTAACTAATAACGATAAAGTTTTAATGAAATTAGATTTAACCTGTATGCCTAGTTCGTCAAGTTTTGCTGTTAATCAATGTGGAGGATCTTATACTGTTCCAAGTGGTAATATGACTTATTCTACCTCTCAAACAGTTAATGATACAATACCTAATGTATCTTGTGGAGCAGATAGCATAATGACAATTGCTATAACGATTAACAATAGTGTTACAGGAACGGATGTGCAAACTGCCTGTGGAAGTTATACTTGGGTTAATGGTAATGGAAGTACTTATAATTCAAGTACTAATTCACCAACACATAATATTGTAGCTGGTGCAGCAAATGGTTGTGATAGTTTGGTAACACTTAATTTGACAATTAATAACAGTACTACAGGAGCAGATGTACAAACGGCTTGTGGAAGTTATACTTGGATAAATGGAACAACATATAGTTCAAGTACATCATCGCCAACACATAATATAGTAGGTGGAGCAGCAAATGGTTGTGATAGTTTGGTAACGTTAGATTTAACAATAACTCCATTACCAAATAATGGAACTACAACATCTGGCAATACAATTTCAGCCAATCAAACAGGAGCTAGTTACCAATGGATAGATTGTAACAATAGTAATAGTGTTATTTCTGGTGAAACCAATATCGATTTCACAGCAACAACTAATGGTGATTATGCAGTAATTGTAACGAATAATGGTTGTTCAGATACTTCGGCTTGTGTAAACATGTCAACAGTTGGAGTTAACGAAAACGTTA